>NZ_BAAAGU010000004.1:0-155445 GCF_039524635.1 Streptomyces thermocarboxydovorans
CCCGGTCCCCGCGGGCGCCCCGGCAGGCGTCCCGCGCGCCGCGTCCCGCGCAGCGCCGGCCGGCTGCTGCCGCCGCAGCCGCCCGCCGGTTTCCCGGTCCCCGGCTCACCGGGCTCGGCACGGGGCTCTTCTGCGCCGCCGCGCTGCTGCTGCTCGGTCTGCTCGCCGGAGCGCTGTTCGGGCGCGCGGCCCAGACGGTGTACGGGGTGCTGTTCCTGCCGGTGTGTGCGCTGACGGCGCTGTGGGTGCGGCGCGGTGATCTGCTCACGGCCCCGGTGGTGGTGCCGATCGGCTTCCTGGTGGGGCTGGTGCCGGTCGCCGAGCAGGGCGACGGCAGCACGGCCAGCAGGCTGATGGGGCTGGTGACCGGCCTCGCCATCCAGGCCGGGTGGCTGTACGGGGGGACGCTGGTGGCGGGGGTGATCGTTCTGGTGCGGCGGGTGCGCATGATCGGCCGGGAACGGCGGGCCGGGCGCGGGCGCGGGCGCGTACAGAGGTGATCCGCGCGGGTTGAATCCACGCGGGGGTGATCCACGCGGGGGTGATCCACGGAGGGGTGATTCCCCGCGGGCCGGCCCTTCGGGTCAGACTCCGGTGGCCGCTCGCATGGCCGCTCCGACGATGCCCGCGTTGTTCTGCAGCCGGGCGGGGACGATCTCGGCCTTGATGCCCTTGATGTGCGGCAGGAACTTGTGCGCCTTGCGGCTGACGCCGCCGCCGATGATGAACAGCTCCGGCGAGAACAGCATCTCGACGTGGGCCAGGTACTTCTTCACCCGGCGCGCCCACTCCTCCCAGGACAGGTCGTGGTCCTCCTTGGCCTTGCTGGAGGCGCGCTTCTCCGCGTCGTGGCCGCGCAGTTCCAGATGCCCGAGCTCGGTGTTGGGGACGAGGACGCCGTCCGTGAACAGGGCGCTGCCGATGCCGGTGCCGAAGGTCAGCACGATGACGGTGCCCCGGCGGTGGCGTCCGGCGCCGAAGTGCATCTCGGCGATGCCGGCGGCGTCCGCGTCGTTGACCACCGTCACCGGCAGGCCGCCGAGGCGGTCGCCGAGCAGGACGCGCGCGTCGGTGCCGACCCAGCTCTTGTCGACGTTGGCGGCGGTACGGATGGTGGCGCCGTCGGTGACCACGCCGGGGAAGGTGATGCCGACCGGGCCGGTCCAGCCGAAGTGGTCGACGACCTGCTTGACGCCGTCGGCCACCGCGTCGGGCGTGGCCGGGTGCGGGGTGAGGATCTTGTGGCGCTCCTGCGCCAGATCCCCTTTGTCCAGGTCGACCGGGGCGCCCTTGATCCCGGATCCGCCGATGTCCACGCCGAAGATCTGCATAGCCTTACGTTACGACGGACCACGGAAGGTCACGGAGTCGATCTCCGTGACCTCTCTACTCTCCGTGACGACCGCGACAGGCTCCGTGACGTCACGGAGCCGCGGCGGCCTCCGGGGTCACTCGGCCGCGGGCTCGCCACTCCCGGCGCCGCCGCGCTCGGCCACCAGGGCGGCGGCCTCCTCGCGCAGGTCGCGGCGCAGTTCCTTGGGCAGCGAGAAGGTGATGGACTCCTCGGCGGCCTTGACGATCTCCACGTCCTCGAAGCCGCGCTGGGCGAGCCACTCCAGCACCTGCTCGACCAGCACCTCCGGCACCGAGGCGCCCGAGGTGACGCCGACCGTGGTGACGCCCTCCAGCCAGGCCTCGTCGATCTCGTCGGCGAAGTCCACCAGGTAGGCCTCGCGGGCGCCGGCGAGCTTGGCGACCTCGACCAGCCGCTTGGAGTTGGAGGAGTTGCGGGAGCCGACCACGATCACCAGGTCGGCCTGGGCGCCCATCTGCTTGACCGCGAGCTGGCGGTTCTGCGTGGCGTAGCAGATGTCGTCGCTGGGCGGCGAGACCAGCTGCGGGAACTTCTCCTTGAGGGCGTCGACGGTCTCCATGGTCTCGTCGACGCTGAGCGTGGTCTGGGAGAGCCAGACGACCTTGTTCGGGTCGCGGACCTCGACCTTCTCCACGTCGCCGGGGCCGTCGACCAGCTGGATGTGCTCGGGGGCCTCGCCGGAGGTGCCGATGACCTCCTCGTGGCCCTCGTGCCCGATCAGGAGGATGTCGTAGTCCTCCTTGGCGAACCGGACCGCTTCCTTGTGGACCTTGGTGACCAGCGGGCAGGTGGCGTCGATGGTGGCGAGCCGGCCGCGCCGGGCCTCCTCGTGGACGACGGGCGCCACGCCGTGCGCGGAGAACATCACGATGTTGCCCGGCGGGACCTCCTCCGTCCGTTCGACGAAGATGGCGCCCTTCTTCTCCAGGGTCTGCACGACGTACTTGTTGTGCACGATCTCGTGCCGGACGTAGACGGGGGCCCCGTACTGCTCGAGAGCCTTCTCGACGGCGATCACGGCGCGGTCCACACCCGCGCAGTAGCCCCGGGGGGCGGCGAGCAGGACACGGCGGCCAGGCGAAGCAGTCATGCGGTCCATCGTAAGGGCCAGGTCCTGTCGTCCGGATCAGCGGCGGCAGCGGGACCGGGCGCGGGGCGGCCGGAGGGGCGGGCGCGGGGCGGCCGGAGGGGCGGGCGCGGGGCGGCCGGAGGGGCGGGCGCGGGGCGGCCGGAGGGGGCGGTCACGGTGCGTTGTCGGTGCGGCGCACTACTCTCGCGGGCATGGCTGTCACAACGTCTGCGGAAGCGCCCCTGCCGGTCAGCGAGGTGTCGCGGCTCATCGGAGGGTGGATCGACCGGCTCGGCGCGGTGTGGGTCGAGGGGCAGATCACCCAGCTGTCGCGGCGGCCGGGCGCGGGCATGGTGTTCCTGACGCTGCGCGACCCGTCGTACGACATCTCCGTGGGCGTGACCTGCCGCCGGCAGGTGTTCGAGGCGGTGGCGGACGTGGTGAGCGAGGGTGCGCGGGTGATCGTGCACTGCAAGCCGGAGTGGTACGCGCCGCGCGGGCAGCTGTCGCTGCGGGCGGCCGAGATCCGGCCGGTGGGGGTCGGGGAGCTGCTGGCCCGGCTGGAGCAGCTGAAGAAGTCGCTGGCGCGGGAGGGTCTGTTCGCGCCGGAGCGCAAGAAGCCGCTGCCGTTCCTGCCGCAGCTGATCGGGCTGGTGTGCGGGCGCGCCTCGGCCGCCGAGCGGGACGTGCTGGAGAACGCCCGGCACCGCTGGCCCGCGGTCCGTTTCGAGGTGCGCAATGTGGCGGTGCAGGGGGTGCACGCGGTGCCGGGGGTCGTCCAGGCGGTGAAGGAGCTGGACGACATCGACGAGGTGGACGTGATCATCGTGGCGCGCGGCGGCGGCAGCGTGGAGGATCTGCTGCCGTTCTCCGACGAGCAGCTGGTGCGCGCGGTGGCCGCCTGCCGTACGCCGGTGGTCTCGGCGATCGGCCACGAGCCGGACAATCCGCTGCTCGACCACGTCGCCGATCTGCGCGCCTCCACGCCCACGGACGCGGCCAAGAAGGTCGTGCCGGACGTGGGTGAGGAGTTCGAGCGGGTACGGATGCTGCGGGACCGGGCGCGGCGCTGTGTGGAGGCGTTCCTGGACCGCGAGGAGCGGGGCCTGGCGCAGGCTCTGGCCCGGCCCTCGATACAGGATCCGCACCGGATGATCGACGTCCGTGCGGAGGAGGTCACCGCGCTGATCGAGCGGGGCCGGCGCTGCCTGCGGCACCAGCTCGACCGGGCGGACTCGGAGCTGACGCATACGCATGCGCGGGTGGTGGCCCTCTCCCCCGCGGCGACGCTGAAGCGCGGATACGCCGTGCTCCAGCGGTCCGACGGGCACGCGGTGCGCGCGGCGGCGGAGGTGCAGCCCGGTGAGGCCTTGCGGGCCCGGGTGTCGGAGGGCGAGTTCACGGTCCGGGTGGATGCGTAGGGTGGGCTGATGACCGGCGAGACGGAGCAGACGGTGACCGGCGGGACGGAGCAGGCGGCGGTGGCCGAGGCACTGGGGTACGAGCAGGCTCGGGACGAGCTGATCGAGGTCGTGCGGCGCCTGGAGGCGGGCGGTACGACGCTGGAGGAGTCGCTGGCGCTGTGGGAGCGCGGCGAGGAGCTGGCCAAGGTGTGCCGGCGCTGGCTGGAGGGCGCCCGGGCCCGGCTGGACGCGGCGCTGGCGGAGGAGACGGAGGCCGAGGACGCCGACGAGGGCGAGTAGTCGTCGTCGCGGTGTCCGACATGCCTGTAGCAGTGTCCTGGCGCGGAACCTGTGAAGTGGATCACCGCAGTCCGGTTTTTGTCGAGTGTTGAACTTCACCGGGCGTACGGTCGGCTGCGTCAACCGCACCACCGAGAAGGTTCATCACGTATGTCACTCGCTCTTGACCCGGCCGCTCAGGATCTGCTGTTCCGCGAGGCGCGCACCGCCAGCACGTTCACCGATGAACCGGTGACCGACGAGCAGATGCGGGCGATCTACGACCTGGTCAAGTACGGCCCCACCGCCTTCAACCAGTGCCCGCTGCGCATCACCCTGGTCCGCTCCCCCGAGGCCCGCGAGCGGCTGCTGCCGCACCTGGCCGAGGGCAACCGGGCCAAGACCGCGTCCGCGCCGCTGGTCGCGATCCTCTCCGCGGACAACGAGTTCCACGAGGAACTGCCCGCCCTGCTGCCGCACTTCCCGCAGGCCAAGGACGTCTTCTTCGCCGAGCGCCCGGTGCGGGAGAACTCCGCCGCGCTGAACGCCGCCCTCCAGGCCGGATACTTCATCGTCGGCGTGCGGGCCGCAGGGCTGGCCGCCGGGCCGATGACCGGGTTCGACCACGAGGGTGTCCGCAAGGAGTTCCTGGACGACGACCACACCCCGCTGATGATCGTCAACATCGGCCGCCCCGGCCCGGACGCCTGGTTCCCGCGCAGCCCGCGGCTGGAGTACGAGCAGGTCGTCAGCGAGGTCTGACCCCGCCGGACGTACCACAGGACGCAGAACACCGGGTGGCCGCATGGCTCGGCCGGTCACGAAACAGGGCCCTCGCGGATCGCTCCGCGAGGGCCCTGTCCCGACTCTGGCCGGGGGCTCACTCGGTGCGCAGCGCCTGCGCCATCTTCGTCAGCTGCCCGAAGGGTGCCGTGCCGGTCACCACGGTGGTCGCACCGTCCTTGCCCTGGAGGACCAGCGCGTCGTAGTGGTCGCCGTCGTAACGCGTCCAGGTCTGGCCGTTGATCTTCTGGGTGACGTCGGTCTTCTCGGCGCCCTGGGTCGCCTCCTCGATGAAGAGCACCGGCTTGCGCGTGGACTGCTCCACCCCGATGTACTCGCCCTCCGCGGTGTGGAAGCCGAGGTGCCAGGCCTCGCCCTCCTCGCCGCGGTAGCGCACGGAGGTCGCCTTCCAGGCCTTCGGCAGGCCCTCGGGGGCGGCCACCGGGTAAGACGCGGCGCGGCGGGCGGTGAGCAGCTCGACCCTGTAGTCGACCCGCTTCAGCTCCGGGTCGCTGTCGTCGTGCGGGAGGAACAGCCAGACCACTCCCGAGACAAGACCGATGAGGCCCAGGGAGAGGATCATGTCCCGGGCCGACTTCTGCACGCTGCTCTTTCCTGCCACGCCCCTATCGTCGCAGGTGTCCGGGGCGCTCATCCGTGGGGTCCCCTGCTCATTTTGTCTGCCTAACGATAGAGTCGGGTCTACACCCTCATCCGGCCGTCGTCGTACAGAAAGGTGCGCTCCGATGACCGATCATCACCATTTGCCGTCCGAGCTCGATGTCCCCTCCGAGGCCCCCGACCGCAACCTCGCCCTGGAACTGGTGCGGGTGACGGAGGCCGCGGCGATGGCCGCCGGCCGCTGGGTCGGCCGGGGCGACAAGAACGGCGCCGACGGGGCCGCGGTGCGCGCCATGCGCACCCTCGTCTCCACCGTCTCGATGAACGGCGTGGTCGTCATCGGCGAGGGCGAGAAGGACGAGGCCCCGATGCTCTACAACGGCGAGCGCGTGGGTGACGGGACCGGACCGGAGTGCGACATCGCCGTCGACCCGATCGACGGCACGACGCTGACCGCCAAGGGCATGACCAACGCCATCGCGGTGCTGGCTGCGGCCGAGCGCGGCTCGATGTTCGACCCGTCCGCGGTCTTCTACATGGACAAGCTGGTCACCGGGCCGGAGGCGGCGGACTTCGTCGACATCAACGCGCCGGTGAGCGTGAACATCCGCCGGGTCGCCAAGGCGAAGCGGGTCACGCCCGAGGACGTCACCGTGGTGATCCTGGACCGGCCGCGGCACGAGGGCATCATCAAGGAGATCCGGGAGACTGGGGCGCGGATCAAGCTGATCTCCGACGGTGACGTGGCGGGCTCGATCCTGGCGCTGCGCGAGGGCACCGGCATCGATCTGCTGCTCGGCATCGGCGGCACCCCCGAGGGCATCATCTCGGCCTGCGCCGTGAAGTGCCTGGGCGGGACGATCCAGGGCAAGCTCTGGCCCAAGGACGACGAGGAGCGGCAGCGTGCCATCGACGCGGGGCACGACCTGGACAAGGTCCTGACGACGGAGGACCTGGTCACCGGGGACAACGTCTTCTTCGTGGCCACCGGCATCACCGACGGCGAGCTGCTGCGGGGCGTGCGGTACCGGTCGGAGACAGCCACCACCGACTCCATCGTGATGCGGTCCAAGTCGGGGACCGTGCGGCGGATCGACTCCGAACACCGGCTGAGCAAGCTGCGGGCCTACAGCGCGATCGACTTCGACCGGGCCAAGTGAGGCAGGGCTTCGGCCCGGCGGCATGAAAGGGCACCCCCTGTGCGGAGGGGGTGCCCTTTTTGTACGGCCGGGGCCGTACGGCCGTTCTCGTGCGGCTGCCTCCTGCGGCTGCCTCGCGCAGTTGTCTCGTGCGGTCGCTTCTCGCGCTGTTGTCTCGTGCGGTCGCTTCTCGTGCGGTCGTTCTCGTATCGGTCTCGTGTCGTTGTCGCGTGCGGCGGTCGCGTGCGATTGCCTCGTGCGGGGCTCAGCCGGCCGCGGCTATGCGGTTCGTCGTGCGCGCGGCCTTCTTCAGCTCCATCTCGCGCCTGCGGCGGCGGGCCAGGACCACGCGGCGCTCGGCCGCGGTCAGTCCGCCCCAGACGCCGTAGGGCTCGGGCTGGAGAAGGGCGTGTTCGCGGCACTCCACCATGACCGGACAGCGGGCGCAGACCCGCTTGGCCGCCTCCTCGCGGGAGAGGCGGGCCGCGGTGGGTTCCTTCGACGGGGCGAAGAACAGACCGGCCTCGTCGCGGCGGCACACCGCCTCGGTGTGCCAGGGGGTGTCTTGGTCCCTGTCTCGCGCTGGCACCCGCTGGGCCGGAACGGCAGCTACCTGCAGGGACGAATGCGGCGGTTGCAGCACGGTCAACTCCTGACGACGGCTTCGCGGCTGGAGGGTGCTGCGGGATCCACGTGGTGAGCCCGGTGTGACCGGTGCGTCCGACCGCAGCGCCGAGCCGTCCCCCGCGGCCGGCCCGCGAGGGCGGTTCGGCAACGCCGCGAGCGGGCGTGCCGGGCGTGCCGGGCTCCGCGTGAGTCCCGCGGCGCCCTCCTGGAGACGATGCAGCAAGGCTTACCCGTTGTGCGCGTGCCTATGCACTGAGTCCCCAACCGCCCGGTACGGAATCTGCGTTCAGTGGCACGGGAGGCGCGGGTACGGCCGTTGCCGCCCCGCCGGCGGGCGTGCGTCACCCGCGGCCGGGAGGCGTGCGGTCGCGGGTGACGTGACGGATGCCTTCGGCCGTCGTCGGTGTGCGGATGTAGTCGGTGACCGATACCTGCCGGTGGCCGGATGCCTGCGGTCGCTGTCGGCGACCAGATGTCAGCCGGTGGCCGGAGTATGCGTTCGTCGAGCGCGAGCGTCTCTGCGGGCGCCGACGGCAACCGTCAATGTCCCGGCCGCTGAGGCGACTTCGGGCATCTCGGTAGCCGGCGGCGACTGTGGACATCGGTCACTGGCCGTCGGCGCCCGCTGGGACGTTTCGCGCTCGCCGTCAGTGGCCGAGATGCCTGCGCATGCCGCGATGGTGCGCGCGGTCCAGCGAGCGCTGCACCCGGTCCAGGATGTCGGCGACCAGCTTGCCGCGCTTCGGGCGCGCCTCCACGTTGCCCAGGACCGCCCAGCCGTCGACGTAGACCACCGGCGCCCCGGGGTCCTCGGCGTCGAGCGAGGCCACCTCGAAGTTGCCGAGCACGCCGCCGCCCAGGCCGCGCAGCGAGACGTTCTCCGGGACGCGGACCTCGACGTTGCCGAAGACGGAGAACGCCTTGATCACGACCTGCTGGTGGTCGAAGAGCGCCTCGCTGAGGTCGATCTCCACGCTGCCGAAGATCGCGTACGCGTGGATGCGGCGTCCGGCGCGCCAGCGGCCCCTGCGGACGGCGGCGCTGAACACCGCGACCACGTTGTCGTCGGGGTCGACCGGGATGGCGCCGGCGGTGGGGCGGCTCGGGGCGGGGGCGGGGCGGCGCTGGTGGGCGGCCGGGAGGTCCCGGACGAACGTCTCGAGCTCCCCCACCGTCTTGGCGGCCAGCACGCCCTCGACCCGCTCGGCGTGCTCCTCGGCGGTCAGCCGGCCCTCGGCCAGGGCCTCGCGCAGAAGCTCGGCTATGCGGTCACGGTCGGCGTCCGAGGCCCGCAGCTCTGCGGGCGTCGGTGCGTTGTCCTGCTGCGGTGCGTGCTTCTGAAGGTCCACGGCAGCAGCGTACCCAAACACGATAGATCGCGACACCCCTTGTGGTCCGGCAACTGAGCCTTACCTCACAGGCTCAGCCGCGGTCGGCAGGTTTTACGCTGGTGGGCGCCCGCCGACGAAGGCGGGCAGCCGTCTGTCGAGTGAGGAATGGGCGCGATGCCTGAGTTCGAGTACGCCGATCTGCTCCCCACGGGAGAGGACACCACCCCGTACCGGCTGGTGACCTCCGAAGGTGTCTCCACCTTCGAGGCCGGCGGGCGGACCTTCCTCAAGGTGGAGCCGGAGGCGCTGCGCAAGCTCGCCGAGGAGGCCATCCGCGACATCCAGCACTACCTGCGCCCGGCCCACCTGGCCCAGCTACGCCGCATCATCGACGACCCGGAGGCGTCCAGCAACGACAAGTTCGTGGCGCTGGACCTGCTGAAGAACGCCAACATCGCGGCCGCGGGCGTGCTGCCGATGTGCCAGGACACCGGCACGGCCATCGTGATGGGCAAGCGCGGGCAGAACGTGCTGACCGAGGGCCGGGACGAGGAGGCGCTGAGCCGCGGCATCTACGATGCGTACCAGAAGCTCAACCTGCGCTACTCGCAGATGGCTCCGCTCACCATGTGGGAGGAGAAGAACACCGGCACCAACCTCCCCGCGCAGATCGAGCTGTACGCGACCGACGGCGACGCGTACAAGTTCCTCTTCATGGCCAAGGGCGGCGGCTCCGCCAACAAGTCCTTCCTGTACCAGGAGACCAAGGCGGTCCTGAACGAGGCCTCCATGATGAAGTTCCTGGAGGAGAAGATCCGTTCGCTCGGCACGGCCGCCTGCCCGCCGTACCACCTGGCGATCGTCGTCGGCGGCACGAGTGCCGAGTACGCGCTGAAGACCGCGAAGTACGCCTCCGCGCACTACCTGGACAACATGCCGACCGAGGGCTCCGAGCTGGGGCACGGCTTCCGGGACAAGGAGCTGGAGGAGAAGGTCTTCGAGCTGACCCAGAAGATCGGCATCGGGGCGCAGTTCGGCGGCAAGTACTTCTGCCACGACGTCCGCGTGATCCGCCTGCCCCGCCATGGCGCCTCCTGCCCGGTCGCCCTCGCGGTCTCCTGCTCGGCCGACCGGCAGGCCGTCGCGAAGATCACCGCCGAGGGTGTCTTCCTGGAGCAGCTGGAGACGGACCCGGCGCGGTTCCTGCCGGACACCACGCCCGAGCAGCTGGCGGACGAGGGCGAGGTCGTCAAGATCGACCTCAACCAGCCGATGGACGCGATCCTCGCGGAGCTGACCAAGCACCCGGTGAAGACCCGCCTGTCGCTGAGCGGTCCGCTGGTCGTGGCGCGGGACATCGCGCACGCCAAGATCAAGGAGCGGCTGGACGCGGGCGAGGAGATGCCGCAGTACCTGAAGGACCACCCGGTGTACTACGCCGGCCCGGCGAAGACCCCGGAGGGCTACGCCTCCGGCTCCTTCGGTCCGACGACCGCCGGCCGGATGGACTCCTACGTGGAGCAGTTCCAGGCCGCGGGCGGCTCCAAGGTGATGCTGGCGAAGGGCAACCGCAGCAAGCAGGTCACCGACGCGTGCGCCGCGCACGGCGGCTTCTACCTGGGCTCCATCGGCGGCCCGGCCGCCCGGCTCGCCCAGGACTGCATCAAGAAGGTCGAGGTGCTCGAGTACGAGGAGCTCGGCATGGAGGCGGTCTGGAAGATCGAGGTCGAGGACTTCCCCGCGTTCATCGTCGTCGACGACAAGGGCAACGACTTCTTCACTTCGCGGGAACCCGAGCAGCCGACGTTCACCAGCATCCCGGTGCGGGGGCCCGGGCTGGCCTGAGCCACCCCGTAAGCGCCTCACAGACCCCTCGGCGTCGCCGGGGGGTCTGCTGCTGTCCGTAGGTGGCGCTATGAGCCCCCCGCTCCCGTGGCTTAAAGCGCACCCTTGACGCCAACACGGCAGCATCGGGAGGGTCCGTGCGTAGAAGTCCGTGCAATCCGCATAGCCCGGGAGGCTGCTGTGTCGCTACGGTTCATCGCCAAGGACCCGAACACGGACGGGGCGAACTGCCCCACGGTCTGGGTCGACGAGGAGAAGCAAGAGATCGTGATGCAGGGTTGGACGGTGGACGAGGCGACGCGCGCCGAGTGCCTAAAGACCGGCCCCATCCCCGACAGCGAGACCGTCGTACGGCTGCCTATGCGCATGGTCGCCGCCATCAGGGAGGCTTGTGATGCCGCAGTCGGCCCCACCGTTCAGTGAGCTGCTGGCGAACTGCCAGCATTCCGCCGTGCATCTGGAGATGCGCGACTTCTACGACGACCCCGACGAGGCCCCGCGCGTGGCCGCATGGAAGGCCGGTCATCGACCGGACCCAAACGACCGGGCGTCCTGGTGGCGTCCCTGGCTGGACATGGTGTCCGAGGCCGTTTCCCGTGGCGTCGTGATCCGTCGCGCCCGGATCGTCTCCGAGCCGGTGAGCGAGTACACCCGGTACCTCTACGACGGCACGTTCACCAACATCGCCGCCGGTGAGCAGATTCGTTGGCTTCCCCGGCGGAACGCGTCGGATCTGGCACTCCCCGGCAATGACTTCTGGTGCTTCGATGACCGGTTGGTGAGGTTCGGCTACTTCTCCGGTGAGGGCGTGTACCTCGGCGACGAAGTGGACGACCGCGCCGAGGTGGTCAAGCTGTGTGCCTCGGCGTTCGAAGCCGTCTGGGACCGGGCTATTCCGCACGACCGCTACAGGATCTGAGAACGCACAGCACCAATGGCCCGTTCCCCTTCGTCCAGCGTCCAGGCGGCCCGTCAGGCGCTTGCAGCACGCCTCCGGGATATTCGCCTAGACGCTGGCCTGAAGGCCCGTGAGGTGGCCGTACAGGCTGGCTGGCATCCCTCCAAGGCGAGTCGGCTGGAGAATGCCGTAACGCCCCCCTCGGACGCCGACATTCGCGATTGGTGCCGCATCTGTGGAGCCGATGATCAAGCAGCCGACTTGATCGCCGCGTCTCGCTCGGCGGAGTCGATGTACGTCGAGTGGCGACGGCTCCAGCGCACCGGGCTACGCCGACTCCAGGAGTCGTACGTACCTCTCTTCGAGCGCACCCGAACCTTCCGGATCTACTGCTCCAACGTGGTGCCCGGCCTGCTCCAGACCCCTGCGTACGCAACCGCGCTGCTGACTGAGATCACCGACTTCCGGAAGACACCCAATGACGTCACGGAGGCTGTGGCCGCCCGCATGGATCGGGCGCGGGTCCTGCGTGAAGGAGATCATCGATTCGCGATCCTCGTTGAAGAAGCCGTTTTGCGGTACCGCATTGGTGACGCCGAAGTCATGGCCGGACAACTGGGTCATCTGCTGTCGGTCATGTCCCTGCCGGCGGTTTCACTCGGAGTGGTGCCGTTCACTGCCTCGCGACACATGTGGCCGCTGGAGACGTTCTCGATCTACGACAGCGCCCAAGCCCAAGTAGAGCTACTGACTGCCGCCGTGAATGTCACAGCACCCTCGGAGATCGAGCAGTACGCGAGAGCGTTCGAACGCCTGTCAGAAGCAGCGGTCTACGGCGCGACGGCACGAACGTTGATCACGAAGGCGATCGAGGCGCTCGGCTAACCGTCGTGCAATTTCGTAGAACTTCGTAGAGCCCCGACGTGGCCCGTTCCTAGCGTGGTCTGCACGACCAGAGGAGGGGCGAGCGATCATGGCGAGCGACGCAAGAGCCCGGTTGTCGGAGGCGTTCGAGTTGTTCGGCAGCGACGGAAGGTTGCGGGTGTTCCACGACCCGGACGACCCGTTGGGAACGACGGCCGAAGGGGCGGACACTCCTCCGCACTCAGGAGTGGAACGTTCGCCCTTGCGGGAAAAAGTCGCCAAAGCCAATGCTCGGAGTCGTGGCGAAATCCTCTAATGGCGCGCACCGACCCGCGCCGTCCCCTCACGTTCATGCAGACCCTTTGGTCTTTCGGCGACTACTGCGGAACGTGCACGGGACACCGCGAAATCTGGTGCCCCATCTGCTTCGGCTTCGAGGGTTGCTCGGGCTGCAACAACCAGCGAAAGGTGCCCTGCCCCACCTGTACCGGCGGTCAGCTCCTACCCAACGTCTGGTGATCTTTCTCCGCTGATCTCCGCCCCTGTCGGATGTGACCCGACCACCTTTCCCCCACGGCTGGGAATCCCGGCAGGGGCGGGCAAACCCCGTTTCGCAGACAGCGGGACGGCCAATGAGCACCATGAACTCAGGAGGTAATCAAGTGCGTAGCTGGTGGCTCACGATGGTGGACGGCAACCCGCAGGACGACAGCGACAGCGGCAACAAGCACGGCGGTGGCGGGTCGGACGAGGGCGGCAACACCAACGACGGCCAGGGACCGGCGGACGGCCGCTGAATGACCGAGCAGCACGGAACGGACGCCAGCCCTGAGCGGCTGGCGTCCGCGCTGATGGAAAAGGGCGCCCTGACGTCTGACTGGCTTCCCGCGTACAAGCGGGCACCGCGCCACCTGTTCATTCCGGATGTCATCTGGCCGGGCACGGCGGGCGGCAACCGGCAGAAGAACCGGATCATCCGATCCGAGGAACCGCGCGCGTGGTGGGAGGCCGTTTACACGGATGCGCCGATCACCACGCAGTGGGATGACGGGACGTACACCGGCCCCGAGAAGGGCAAGATCCCATCGTCCTCCAACTCCATGCCCACCATGGTCTTCTCAATGCTTGACGCCCTGGCCGTCGAGGAAGGCCAGCGGGTCTTGGAGATCGGGACCGGTACGGGCTGGAACGCGGCGCTTCTGTCGCACCGCGTAGGCCCTGAGAACGTCGTCACGGTCGAAGTGGACGAAGCCGTGTCGGCGGACGCCAGGAAGCGTCTCCAGAACGCGGGCTTCGTGCCCCTGGCCGTCGTGGGCGACGGCGCGGAGGCATTCCCCATGGAAGCCCCATATGACCGTGTGATCGCCACGTGTTCCATCGGCAGGGTGCCTTACGCCTGGGTCGAGCAGACGAAGCCAGGGGGCGTGATCGTGGCCCCGTGGGGGCCGACCTACGGCGGGGAAGCCATCGTTCGGCTCACCGTGCACGCGGACGGTACCGCGTCGGGGAAGTTCCTCGGTTCCTCGGCGTTCATGCGGCTTCGCGCCCAGCGCACCGAGCGGAAGCATGTCCGGGAGTACCTGAAGGGCAAGCCGTGGCCTGCCGACGGCATCAAGTCGACCACGGCTCTTTCCCCGGACGATGTGGGCGACTGGCACGTCATGTTCGCCATCGGGGTTCAGGTGCCCAACGCGTTCCCGTGGATGGAGTCGTACAAAGACGGCTCTTACACCCTGTGGCTTCGAGATACGGCGGTCACGTCATGGGCGACGGCCGACTACGAGAAAGAGCGGACAGAGTTCGAAGTCGTGCAGTCCGGCCCCCGGAAGCTGTGGGATGAGGTGGAGACGGCGTTCCGATGGTGGGACGGCCAGGGCCGCCCCGGCTTCGACCGGTTCGGACTCACGGTGAGCCCAGAGGGTGAGACGGTCTGGCTCGACGAGCCGGGGAATCCAGTTCCTTCGGTTCTCGGCTGAAACGAAAAACTCAGGGGCACCCGAATCAAGCCGGGTGCCCCTGAGTTGTTTGATCGACAGTGTTTAGCTAGCGGCAGCCTTCACGATCTGGACCGACGCGGCCTCAGCAACACCGACACCAGCCACGCGCATGGTGAGCTTAAACCCGACCTGATCCGAGGAGAAGCGAGCGTCCTCGGAAACCTTCACCTGTGCGTTTCGCCGCACGCCGACAAAGAGGCGGGACGCGTCGGCGACCACGACTGTACGGACCGGGAGGAATGCACTCGGCAGGATCGGCAGGCCCCAAGCCGTGGCAGCCGGGGAATCAGTCGGCGAACCGCCCTGATACTCGCCGCTACCGGAAGCCTTCTCCTTACGGAGAGCCGCAGCCATGTCAGTAGAAGCCCACACAACAGACGGACGCCCATTAACGGCCTCGACGCGCGCAACCGCGTCGGCCAGGTCGTCATAGGTCACGACCTTGTTGCCGGCCGCGAGCGACGTCGTAATTCCCTGAGCCAGAACACCCTTCACCACGTCAGATGAACAAGTCGAACGACTTCTTCCAGGACCTGTCCCCCGCCCCCACCTTCACCACCATCCCGGTCCGCGGCCCCGGCCTCGCCTGACCGCCGCCGGCCGGCCGCTGCGGCCCTGAGCGGGCCTCGTTCTCGAAAGCGCCGGACGGGTCGTGTTGCCCGTCCGGCGCAATGCACGGAACATCCACGGGTGCTCACGCGCTGTACCCGGTATGAGCGAATACCGGATCGAGCACGACTCCATGGGTGAGGTGCGGGTGCCCGTGGATGCGAAGTGGCGGGCGCAGACGCAGCGGGCCGTTGAGAACTTTCCGATCTCGGGGCAGCGGATCGAGCGGGCGCACATCGAGGCGCTGGCCCGGATCAAGGGCGCCGCGGCGAAGGTGAACGCGCGGCTCGGGGTGCTGGACAAGGACATCGCCGAGGCGATCCAGGAGGCGGCCGGCGAGGTCGCCGAGGGGCGGTGGGACGAGCACTTCCCCGTGGACGTGTTCCAGACCGGGTCGGGCACCTCGTCGAACATGAACGCCAACGAGGTCATCGCGACGCTCGCGAGCGAGCGGCTCGGCCGGGACGTGCACCCCAACGACCACGTCAACGCCTCCCAGTCGTCCAACGATGTCTTCCCCTCGTCCATCCACATCGCCGCCACCGCCGCCGTCACCCGGGATCTGATCCCGGCGCTGGAGCATCTGGCCGCGTCGCTGGGGCGGAAGGCCGAGGAGTTCGCCGATGTGGTGAAGTCGGGGCGCACGCATCTGATGGACGCGACTCCGGTGACGCTCGGTCAGGAGTTCGGCGGGTACGCCGCACAGGTGCGGTACGGCATCGAGCGGCTGCAGGCCTCCCTGCCCCGCCTGGCCGAACTCCCCCTCGGCGGCACCGCCGTGGGCACCGGCATCAACACCCCGCCCGGCTTCTCCGCCGCCGTGATCGAGGAGGTGGCCCGGGTCACCGGTCTGCCGCTGACCGAGGCGCGCGACCACTTCGAGGCGCAGGGCGCCCGCGACGGGATCGTGGAGACCAGCGGCCAGCTGCGCACCATCGCCGTGAGCCTGACGAAGATCGCCAACGATCTGCGCTGGATGTCCTCCGGCCCCCGCACCGGACTCGCCGAGATCCGCCTGCCCGACCTGCAGCCCGGTTCGTCGATCATGCCGGGCAAGGTCAACCCGGTGATCCCGGAGGCGGTGCTGATGGTCTGCGCCCAGGTCATCGGCAACGACACGACCGTGACCACCGCCGGCGCCTCCGGCAACTTCGAGCTCAATGTGATGTTGCCGGTCATCGCCAAGAACGTGCTGGAGTCCATCCGGCTGCTCTCCAACGCCTCCCGGCTGCTGGCGGACCGTACCGTCGACGGGATCGAGGCCGACCGCGAGCGGGCCCGCGAGTACGCCGAGTCCTCGCCGTCCGTGGTGACCCCGCTCAACAAGTACATCGGCTACGAGGAGGCCGCGAAGGTCGCCAAGAAGTCGCTGGCCGAGCGGAAGACCATCCGGCAGGTGGTGCTGGAGGGCGGCTATGTCGAGCGGGGCGACCTCACCCTGGAGCAGCTCGACGAGGCGCTGGATGTCCTGCGGATGACACGGCCGTGACGACTGCGGCGCAGCCGTCTCCGGAAGGGGTGAACCGTGACGGGGACCGCAGCGTCGTATGCCTGTGACACCTAGTATCTGCGCATGACAGAGGGCGGAGCGGTGAGGCGCGGGCAGGCGGGCGGTACGGCGGACTTCTGGGCGCCCGGGACACAGATCCTTTGGCGGTACCGGGAGAACGGCGGCGCGCGCTTCCACATCGCGCGCCCCGTCACGGTCGTACGCGACGACCCGGAGATGCTCGCGGTGTGGATGGCACCGGGCACCGAGTGCGTGAAACCGGTCCTCGCGGACGGCACACCGGTGCACCGCGAGCCCTTGACCACGCGTTACACCAAGCCGCGGACCGTGCGGCGCGACCGCTGGTCCGGCACCGGCGTGCTGAAGCTGGCCCGGCCCGGCGAGCCCTGGTCGGTGTGGCTGTTCTGGGAGCCGGGCTGGCGGTTCAAGAACTGGTACGTGAATCTGGAGGAGCCGCTCACCCGCTGGGCGGGCGGCGTGGACTCCGAGGACCACTTCCTGGACATCTCGGTGCAGCCGGACGGCACCTGGCACTGGCGTGACGAGGACGAGTTCGCGCAGGCCCAGCGGGACGGTCTGGTGGACTCCGCGCTGGCCGGACGGGTGCGCGAGGCCGGCCGGGCCGCGGTGGAGGTGATCACCGACTGGGGGCCTCCCTTCTCGGAGGACTGGCCGAACTGGCGCCCGGATCCCGCCTGGCCGGTACCGTCGTTGCCTCAGGACTGGGACCGCACGCCCGCGCATGTGTCCTCATGAGACCCTTGATGCGCCCCCGGGCACGAAACGTAGGATCGTCCTCCGCAAGACAGGGAGCAGATATCGACCGGGCGGCAACTACCGGAGCACGCGCTGGGCTTGACCGGACGTCACCGAGGGGCGGCAGGACGTGATCGAGGGGTACGGCAGCAACACCGGTACGGGCCGGGCACGGTCGGCCGACGGCACAGAAACATCCTCTGACCACAGGCGGATCCCGTTCCCGGCAGATGTTTTCCGGGTATCGGCATCTCGGCGGGACGAAGTGCACGCAGGGCGCACAGCGCCGGACGGACGGACTCGACACGCGTGACGGAGCAGCCGACCTCCTTCGAACGCCCCCAGCCGGGCGGCACCCCCGCTGATCCCGGCGGGGCGCTGGTGCACACCCAGACACCGGCCTGCGTGCCCGGCACCGCCCCGGCCTTACCGGCACAGAGCCGCTCCGGCGCCGAGCCGCCGGCGGCGGCAGGGAGAACGTCCGGAAAGTCGTCCGGATCGTCCGGAAAGTCGTCCGGATCCTCCGGCAAGTCGTCCGGATCCTCCGGTAAGTCGACCGGGAAGCCCTCCGGAAAGCCCTCGGGCTCGTCCGGTTCGTCCGGGTCGTCCGGGGCCTCGGAGGCGGCGGGTGCGTCCGGGAAGACGGCGGCTCCTGGCGGTCCGGAATCCCCGGGCGCCCCGGCGGCGGCCGCGGGCACGCCCGTCGGCGGCCGGACGTCGGATTCCTCAAGTACCTCAAGTACCTCAAGTACCTCAAGTACCTCGAGTACTTCGCGTTCCTCGCGTTCGGCGCCCCGCACCGAGCACTCGCAGCCGGGCGCCGAGCAGAGCGCGGCGCCCGACGCGCACCGGCCGCGTCCCGTGCCCGAGGGCATCCCGGTCCAGCCGGCCGGCGGCGAGCCGGGTGCGTCCGCGGGGCGTCCGGACGGGCGGGAGCGGCGCACCGGCAAGGGAACGCCGCCCGGGCGGCCCACGCCGATGCGGCGGGACGGGGACCGGCTGCGCTTCGTCGGCGCCGCGACCCGGCGGATCGCCCGTGGCCTCGATCTCGACGAGATCGTGATGGGGCTGTGCCGGGCCACCGTGCCCACCTTCGCCGACGCGATCCTGGTCTATCTGCGCGACCCGCTGCCAGTCGGCGACGAGCGGCCCACCGGCCCGCTGGTGCTGCGGCTGCGCCGCACCGACCGCGTCCCGCCCGAGCGGGACACCGAGAGCGGCTTCGCCGCGGCCGTCCAGCCGGAGCCGTCCTGCGAGCTGGAGTCGGTCGGCGCCGAGCTGTGCACGGTGCGGCCCGGCAGCGCGCTCGCCGAGGTGCTGCGCGGGGTGCGCCCGGTGTTCACGGACGCGCCCGCCGCGCGCGCCGCGCTGCCCGAACTCCTCGGCGAGGGCCGCGAGTCGGCCGTGCCGGACGGGCAGCGGGCGATCCTCGCGCCGCTGCGCGGCCGGCGCCGGGTGATCGGCGCCGCGCTGTTCCTGCGCGGCACCGAACGCATCCCGTTCGAGGCGGACGATCTGCTGGTCGCCGCGCAGCTCGCCACGCACAGCGCCCTCGGCATCGACAAGGCGGTGCTGTACGGGCGGGAGGCGTACATCGCGGACGAGCTGCAGCGCACCATGCTGCCGGAGAACCTGCCGCGCTGTACCGGCGTGCGGCTGGCCTCGCGCTACCTGCCGGCGGCGGAGACCGCGCGGGTCGGCGGCGACTGGTACGACGCGATCCCGCTGCCCGGCAGCCGGGTCGCCCTGGTGGTCGGGGACGTCATGGGGCACTCCATGACCTCCGCCGCGATCATGGGCCAGCTGCGCACCACCGCGCAGACCCTCGCGGGCCTGGACCTGCCGCCGCAGGAGGTGCTGCACCACCTCGACGAGCAGGCGCAGCGGCTCGGCGTGGACCGCATGGCGACCTGCCTGTACGCGGTGTACGACCCGGTGGCGCACCGGATCACCGTGGCCAACGCCGGTCATCCGCCGCCGGTGCTGCTGCATCTGGGCGGCGACGCCGAGGTGCTGCAGGTTCCCGCGGGCGCTCCGATCGGCGTGGGCGGGGTGGACTTCGAGGCCGTGGAGCTGGACGCGCCCGCCGGGGCGACGCTGCTGCTGTACACCGACGGCCTGGTCGAGTCGCGTCTGCGGGACGTGTGGACGGGCATCGAGCAGCTGCGCGAGAAGCTCGCGGCGACGGCCCAGCTCACCGGTCCCGGGCACGCGCCGCCGCTGGAGGCGCTGTGCGACGAGGTGCTGGACATGCTCGGGCCGGGCGACCGGGACGACGACATCGCGCTGCTCGCCGCGCGGTTCGACGGGATCGCGCCGAGCGATGTGGCGTACTGGTTCCTGGAGCCGGAGGACGCGGCACCGGGCCGGGCCCGGCGGCTGGCCCGGCGGGCGCTGACCCGCTG
Organism: Streptomyces thermocarboxydovorans; assembly: GCF_039524635.1. Lineage (NCBI taxonomy): Bacteria > Bacillati > Actinomycetota > Actinomycetes > Kitasatosporales > Streptomycetaceae > Streptomyces > Streptomyces thermocarboxydovorans. Next base: position 19,512 of record NZ_BAAAGU010000004.1, read on the forward strand.
GGGCATGGAGGAGCTCAGCGACTCGGTGGAGCTGCTGGTCAGCGAGGTCGTGACGAACGCGGTGCGCTACGCCACGCGACCGGTGACGCTGCGCTTGCTGCGGACGGACGTGCTGCGCTGCGAGGTCGGGGACGATGTGCCGCAGCTGCCGCGGCTGCGGCAGGCCCGGGCGACCGACGAGGGCGGGCGCGGCCTGTATCTGGTCAACCGGCTGGCCCGCCGGTGGGGGGCGACGCGCCTCAGCACCGGCAAGGTGGTGTGGTTCGAGCTGACCAACTCGGGCGGCTGAGCAGCTGAAGCCTTTCGGGCAGCTGAACAAGAACCGGACGCGAGGTCCTGCGCGACTGCCGTACGTGTACGGCTTATCGCGCGGTCCCTCGCGCCCCTGCCGTTCGCCCCCCTGACGGCCGTTCGCTGACGGGCCGTCCGGACGACCACCTACTGCTGTTGCTGCTGCCCGTGCGGGTCGTCCGGGTCGCCCGGGAGTTCCGGGGTGGGCGGAGGTGAGGGCTGGCCGTCCGTCGGCGGCTTGAACGTCGGAGGCGACTGGCTCGGCGGCTCGGACGTCGGCTCCTGCGTCGGCTCCTGGGACGGCGGCGCGGAGGTCGGCGGCTCGCTCGACGGCTCCTGGCTCGGCGTCTGCGACGGGCTCTGCGTGGGCGAGGGCGTCCAGGACGGCTGGATCGCCGCGCCCTGGTCGGTGTCCAGGTCGAACTTGCTGGTCTCGTCCAGCACGCCGAACATGTACGCCGCCCAGATCTGCGCCGGGAAGCCACCGCCGTTGACGCGCGGTTCGCCGCCCGCGCCGTACATCTCCACCTGCTTGTGCGGGGGCTTGTCGTCCTCGCCGAACAGGCCGACGGAGGTGACCAGCTCGGGCGTGTAGCCGGTGAACCAGGCCGACTTGTTGTTGTCGGAGGTGCCGGTCTTGCCGGCGACCTGCTGGCCCTTGCGCAGCGGGTTGTTCCGGACCGCCGCCTGCGCCGTACCGTCGTCGACCACGCCCGTGAGCACCGAGGTCACGGTGTCGGCGGCCGCGCGGCTGATGACGCGCTCGCCGACCGCGTCCGGCATGGTGACCGTGCGGGTGCGGTGCTCGGCCTTCTTGATGATGGTCGGGGTGACCTTCTTGCCGTGGTTGTCGAGGGTGGCGTAGACGCCGGCCATCTGCAGCGGGCTGGCGCCCATGGAGCCCAGGGTCTGCGCGGGCACCGCCTCGAGGTCCTCGACCTTCATGCCGAGCTTGCCGGCGGTCTCCATCACCTTCGGCATGCCGACGTCGACGCCCATCTGCGCGAAGACGGAGTTCACGGACTTGTTCATCGCCGTCTGGACGGTGATGGGGCCGTAGTTGCGGTCGTCCTCGTTCTCGGGGGCGAAGCCGGCCTTCCGGCCGTCCTCGACGACCTCGCGCTCGCTGGTGCCGTCGTAGACGGTGTTGGCGGTGATGGGGCTGCCCGACTGGGTGGTGGCCTGCTCCTCCAGGGCGGCGGCCAGGATGACCGGCTTGAAGGTGGAGGCGACCTGGTAGTCGGTGCGGGTGGCGTTGTTGATGTAGTGCTTGAGGTAGTCCTGGCCGCCGTACATCGCCACGACCGCGCCGGTCTTGGGGTTCACGGAGGCGGCGCCGGCCTGGATGTCCGCGTCGACCTTGCGGTCCTTGGGGTCCAGCTTGCTGCGGAGCTGGGTCTTCACGGCCCGCTCCAGCGCGGCCTGCTTCTTCTTGTCGATGTTGAGGGTGACGGTCCAGCCGCCCGCGTCCACCAGGGCGTCGGCCTGCTTGGCGTCCTCCGCGGTGCCCTCGGCGATCAGCTGCTGTTTCAGCGCGTCGTTGGCCGCGCTCACCAGATAGCCGGTCTGGCCCTTCAGACCGGGGTCGCCCTTGGGCGGCTTGGGCTTCGGGAACTTCATGCCGGCCCGCTCGGAGGCGTCCAGCCAGCCCTGCTCGACCATGTTGTCCAGGACGTAGTTCCAGCGGGCCTTGACCAGCTTCCTGCCCTTCTCCGAGGCGACCGCCCAGTCGTACTGGTTCGGCGCCTGGAGCAGCGCGGCGAGGTAGGCGCCCTGCTCGACGGAGAGCTTCTCGGCGTCGACGCGGTAGTAGGCCTGGGCGGCGGCCTGGATGCCGTAGGCGTTGCGGCCGTAGTAGCTGGTGTTGATGTAGCCGGCCAGGATGTAGTCCTTGGACTTCTCCCGGTCCAGCTTCAGCGAGATGACCAGTTCCTTGAGCTTGCGGCTGACGGTCTGGTCCTGCGTCAGGTAGTAGTTCTTGACGTACTGCTGGGTGATCGTCGAGCCGCCCTGTGCGCCCTTGCCGGAGAGCGTGTTGAACAGACCGCGTGCGGTGCCCTTGAGGTCGACGCCGGCGTCCTTGTAGAAGGTCTTGTTCTCGGCGGCGACGAATGTCTTCTGGACCGGCTCGGGGACCCGCGCCAGGTCGACGACCTCACGGTTGAAGCCGGTGCGGGCCATGATCGAGCCGTCGCTGTACTTGTAGACGTTGCCCTGCCGCTTGGCGTCCTCGTTCCCCGCGGCCGGGATGTCGATCATCATGTAGAGCGCGATGAAGGCACCCATGCCGAGCAGGCAGAGGCCGAAGAAGGTGCCGAGGATCTTCCGCCAGGTGAACAGGCGGCGTATGCCGCTGCGGCCGGCCGCCCCCGACGAGCGGCGGCCGCCGGGCGCCGCACGGCGCCCGCCGCGCTGTCGTGCGCGTCTTTCTTCCGCTCGTCCCATGGGTTCCTTCTGCTCCGCTTCATTCGCGTGTGCCCGCGTGCCACACGGTTCGCCGCTCAGGTCAGCTCAGAAAGCTAACACCGGCAGATATGACAAAGGGCTGCCGATGCGGTCGTTACGGACGTGACAATCAGCACCCGCCCCAACGGAACCGACGCCCCAGAGGGGTTGAGGTTGCCGCACACGGGTAATGTGATATCACTTAGCAAGCGCTGAGATAGAGCGCCGAGGCAAGCAGAGTCAGCTGGACAGAACGAGGGGGACCCCATGGCCACGCAGGACATACAGGCCACCGCGGACGTGCCCGAGATGCCCGATCCGCGGGTGCGGGAGTTCGCGGCGCACAGCATCGGCGGAGGGCTGGCGCTGCTGCTCGGCCTGGCCGGAGTGCTGGGCGGCGCCGCGCTGCTCTTCTCCGCCACGGCGGTGACCGGGGCCGGAGCCAAGGCGGCGCTGATCGTCCCCGGCGTGCTCGTGGTGATCGCCTCGCTCCTCGCCATGGCCGGGCTGAACATGGTGGCGCCCGGCGAGGCGCGGGTGGTGCAGCTCTTCGGCCGGTACCGGGGCACGATCCGCCAGGACGGGCTGCGCTGGGTGAACCCCTTCACCACGCGCACCAAGATCTCCACGCGCGTCCGCAACCACGAGACCGCCGTGCTGAAGGTCAACGACGCCTACGGCAATCCGATCGAGCTGGCCGCGGTCGTGGTCTGGCGGGTGGAGGACACCGCGCAGGCCACCTTCGAGGTCGACGACTATGTCGAGTTCGTCTCCACCCAGACCGAGGCGGCCGTGCGGCACATCGCCATCGAGTACCCCTACGACGCCCACGACGAGGACGACCTGTCCCTGCGCGGCAACGCCGAGGAGATCACCGAGAAGCTCGCCGCCGAGCTGCACGCCCGGGTGGAGGCGGCCGGTGTGCAGATCATCGAGTCCCGCTTCACCCACCTCGCCTACGCACCCGAGATCGCCTCGGCGATGCTCCAGCGGCAGCAGGCCGGTGCGGTGGTGGCGGCCCGCAAGCAGATCGTGGAGGGCGCCGTGGGCATGGTGGAGACGGCGCTCAACCGGATCGCCGAGCACGACATCGTGGAGCTGGACCCCGAGCGGAAGGCGGCCATGGTGTCCAACCTGATGGTGGTGCTGTGCGGTGACCGCTCCGCGCAGCCGGTCGTCAACACCGGGACGCTCTACCAGTGACGGCCTCCGAGGAGGGTTCCTCGCCGCGCCGCCGGCCGCAGCGCAAGCAGGTGCTGCTGCGGCTGGACCCGGCGGTCTACGAGGCGCTGGCCCGCTGGGCCAACGACGAACTGCGGTCCGCCAACGCCCAGATCGAGTTCCTGCTCAGGCGGGCGCTGGCGGAGGCGGGCCGACTGCCGGGCAACGCGGGGCCCATCCCGCGCCGCGGCCGCCCGCCGGCTCAGCAGCCGCCCGCGCAACCGCCCGGCGACCAGCGGGAATCCCAGTAGCGAGCGAGCCGCAGCAGCCCTCGCGGCGGGGAGGCTGCGGCGCCCGGTTGCAGAACCGTGACATTCGCCTCCCACCTGCGCTCTCCCACCCGGCGCCACCGAGTACACACTCCGCGTATACATGCCGCGTATACACGGTGTGTACAGTGCTCGCCATGTCCATCGGTCACACCCTTCTGGGGCTCCTGGAGTCCGGCCCGCGCCACGGCTACGACCTGAAGCGGGCCTTCGACGAGAAGTTCGGTCACGACCGGCCGCTGCACTACGGCCAGGTCTACTCGACGATGTCCCGCCTGCTGAAGAACGGGCTGGTCGAGGTCGACGGCATCGAGGCCGGCGACGGCCCCGAGCGCAAGCGGTACGCCATCACCGCCGCCGGGGTCACCGATGTCGAGCGCTGGCTCGCCACACCGGAGAAGCCGGAACCGTATCTGCAGTCGACCCTCTACACCAAGGTCGTGCTCGCGCTGCTCACCAGCCGGGACGCGGCCGACATCCTCGACACGCAGCGCTCGGAGCATCTGCGCAGCATGCGGATCCTCACCGACCGCAAGCGCAAGGGCGACCTCGCGGACCAGCTGATCTGCGACCACGCGCTGTTCCACCTGGAGGCCGACCTGCGCTGGCTGGAGCTGACCGCGGCGCGCCTCGACAAGCTCCGGGAGGCGGTGACCCGATGAGCCCCGTCCCCGCCGGCAGCCTGCTCGCCGCCCAGGACCTGCGCAAGGCCTACGGCCCGACCACCGCCCTCGACGGCGCCGAGTTCTCCATCCACCCCGGTGAGGTCGTCGCCGTGATGGGCCCCTCCGGGTCGGGCAAGTCGACGCTGCTGCACTGCCTCGCCGGCATCGTCACCCCCGACTCCGGGTCGATCCTCTACAACGGGCGCGAGCTGACCACGATGAGCGACGCCGAGCGCAGCGCGCTGCGCCGCTCGGACTTCGGCTTCGTCTTCCAGTTCGGGCAGCTCGTCCCGGAGCTGACCTGCGTGGAGAACGTCGCCCTGCCGCTGCGGCTGAACGGCAGACCGCGCAAGGAGGCGGAGCGGGCCGCGCTGAGCTGGCTGGAACGGCTCGAGGTGGACGACGTCCGCAAGAAGCGGCCCGGCGAGGTCTCCGGCGGCCAGGGGCAGCGCGTCGCCGTCGCCCGGGCGCTGGTCACCGGCCCGCGGGTGCTGTTCGCCGACGAGCCGACCGGAGCGCTCGACTCGCTCAACGGCGAGCGGGTGATGGAGCTGCTCACCGATGCCGCCCGCTCCACCAACGCCGCCGTCGTGCTGGTCACGCACGAGGCGCGGGTGGCCGCCTACTCCGACCGCGAGATCGTCGTACGGGACGGCAAGTCGCGCGACATGGAGCGCGTCGTATGAGTGCCCGCGACTGGGCCCGGACCTGGCCATGGGCACCCGGTTCGCCTTCGCGGGCGGCCGGGAGGGCTGGGTCCGGGCCGTACTGACGGCCGTCGGCGTCGGACTGGGCGTGGCGCTGCTGCTGATCACCACGGCGGTCCCCAACGCGCTCGACGAACGGCACCGGCGCGAGGAGGCCCGCCTCGACTACACCTACGGCGAATCGGAGCTCAAGAAGGCCGACGACACACTGGTCATCGCCGACCTCGACACCGAGTTCCAGGGCCGGGACGTACGCGGCCGGCTGATGGAACCGGGGATGCCCTCCTGCCGGGACGGCGACGTCTTCAGGGTCTCGGGCGGCGAGTACGACACCGACACCCCGGCACTGAGCAAGCCCGGCCGGAAGCTGTACCTGGAGCCGTCCGCGGTGACCGGGACGAAGGCTCCGGACCTGGTCTGGACCGTCCCCGCGGGGCTGAAGCAGGCCGAGTCCGCCGAGGACCCGACCGGCATGCGGCGGGGCGGCTTCCTGATGACACCGGGCGCGCTGACCGAGGATGTCGCCAAGGCGCTCAGGCACGAGCTGTACATCGCGGTCGACCACTCGGTGCCGGACGCCCGTGAGTATGTGCGCAACACGGCGGCGCACCTCGATCCGCTGGCCGAGCCGATGAACTGGCAGGCCACCGAGCGCTCCGAGCGGTTCGACTCCATCCGCACGGGACTGTTCGTCGGGGCGGCGGCGGTGCTGGTGCTGATCGGGGCGAGCCTGCTGGTCTCCCAGCTGGAGCAGTTGCGCGAGCGGCGCAAGCTGCTGTCGTCCCTGGTGGCCTTCGGCACCCGGCGGCGCACCCTGAGCCTGTCGGTGCTGTGGCAGACGGCCATCCCGATCGGGCTGGGCCTGCTGCTCGCCTCGCTGGTGGGCATGACGCTGGGCGCGGTGCTGCTGCGGATGACGGCCACCGCGGTGCGGATCGACTGGGCGAGCGTGGCGTCGATGACGGGGATCGGCGCGGGCGTGGTGCTGGTGGTGACGCTGCTGAGCCTGCCGCCGCTGCTGCGCATGATGCGCCCGGACGGGCTGCGCACGGAGTAGCGTCCCGCGCGGTCGCACGTCACGGTGCGGGCCGCTACAGGTCGATCGCGAACACCGCGTCCTGCATCGCCATCATGCAGACGACCCGGAGCTGCACGGCTCCCGCGTAGCCGTGGGCGATCAGTCCTGCGGCGGGCCACTTGCCGGCGCCGGGTTCCCGCATCAGCTCGGCCGGCCCGGGACAGTCGCCGGTAGCCGTCCCGGTCAAGGAAATCCCGAGTACCGGACATCGCTCCCCTCGACATGCCGCACCGATCCCCGAACCGGGGCAGTACACGGCGATTTCACACAAACGCCTGATACGTCGCACTGAGGGGGTATGTCTATCAGTTCGGATTCCTGCTCAGGTGCGTGTCCGCGCAGTTGACGGAACCTGGACGAATGCACCGCCCAACCAGTCCCGGACGCACCCTTACCTGAGCAATTCGCACCCGCTTTCCGTTCAGTCCCGGGGGCCGAGCACCCGCACCGGCAGCTCGCGCATCGCCTCCCGCAGGGCCGCCGCCAGCTCCTCGTACTCCGCCGCACGAGCCGCGCCGGTGCGCATGGCGAGGGCGATGCGGCGGTTCGGGGCGGGGTCGGCGAAGTAGCCGGTGAGGAGCTGGCTGGAGCGGGTGGTCTCCACCTTGACGGCGGTGCGCGGCAGCAGCGTCACCCCGAGGCCGCCCGCGACCAGCTGCACCAGGGTGGACAGCCCGGCGGCGGCGGTGGTGGCCGGGACGTCCTCCCGTCCCGCCTCCCGGCAGATGTCCAGCGCCTGGTCGCGCAGGCAGTGCCCCTCGTCCAGCAGCAGCAGGTTCAGCTCGCGCAACGCCTCCCGCGGGATGCCCTCGCGCCCGCCGAGCCAGTGGTCCAGCGGGGTCACCAGCACGAAGTCCTCGTCGAACAGCGGCAGTTCGGTCACTCCCGGCACGCCGAGCGGCACCGCGAGCAGCAGCAGGTCGAGCCGGCCGCTGGTGAGGCCGTGGAGGAGGCTGGCGGTCTGCTCCTCGTGCACCTGGAGGTCGAGGTGCGGATAGCGTTCGTGGACCAGCCGCAGCACCGTGGGCAGCAGATACGGCGCGACCGTGGGGATGACACCGAGCCGCAGCGCGCCGGTGAACGGGGCGCGCACCGCCTCGGCCTCTTCCATGAGGGCGCCCACCTCCTCCAGCACCGCCTTGGCCCGCACGGCCAGCCGCTCACCGGCCGGCGAGAGCAGCACCCGGCGCGTCGTACGCTCGAGGAGCTTCACACCGAGTGTCTCCTCCAGGGCGGAGACGGCACCGGACAGCGCCGGCTGGCTCATGCCTATGGCCGCGGCGGCGTCCCGGAAGTGCAGGTGCTCCGCCACCGCCGCGAACGCCCTCAGCTGCGCCAGGCTCGGCTGCCTGCGCCTGTGACCCGCGTTACCCACTGTCACTGATAGCTACCTCCGATCAACCCGACCGAGTGTAGCTATTCAGTAATCAATGCATGCTGTGCCAGCATCGGCACAGTCCAACCCAAGGGAGACTTCCGCGATCCGGATGTCTCTGCGCTGCAAGGAGAGCGTGTGCTCACTGTCGGTGACAAGTTCCCCGTTCATCGTCCGTGACGACTTCGAGCGGATGCTGAAGGATCTTGAACGGCCTGGCGGTCGAGGGCGGCGTCGACCTGTCGACGTCGGGTCGGGGCATGTTCGTCATGCAGGCCACCGTGGGCAACATGGAGATCGGCAACACGCGCCGCCGTGTGACCCGCACGAACCGGCGCACCGAACACCAGCGGCCGCGTCTCTCGCCGTTGGCCACCCCTGCACGTCCCAGGGACGGACCAGAGACTGGTCCAACAGGCACAGCCGGGGCGGTCGGATGTCAACAGATCAGCTTTGGGACCGGGCAACCGCCCTCGTCCCTCGGACGATCGCGGCCGTAGGCGAAGTCAGCTGTCGACGTCCGCGCAGATGGCGTAGGCGTCGAAGAAGCGCTGGCCATTCTCGTTGTTCTTGACAAGCCCACCTCGCGCTGAGGGTTCGAGACGAAGGCGGCGTCCTCGCGGTAGGCGCGGAGGCTGAGGAAGTTCATCAGGCCACGAGGGTTCATCGTGACGTACATCGAGCTGTAGATGCCGACCGGCAGGGCCGCGCGGGCGATTTCGCGAGCTATGCCGGCGGCGAGCATCTGCTCGTACGCCTTGAAGGCGGTCTGGTAGGCGGTGACGAGCGCGCCGTCCACGACGCCGAGCTGTTCGGCTGTGCCGGGTTCGAAGCGGTAGGCGCCGGGCTTGCCGACTTGGACGAGGTTGCGGTCGACGGCCGGAAGGTGGAAGGAGGGCCGCAGCTCGCGGTACCGGGCGGACTCCTCGTTGTACGAGGCGATGCGGTGACGCTGCCACTCGCGGAAGACGGAGATCGGGGTGTTACATGAGCCCAAGGGCCCAGCAGATCGCTTACATCGTGACCGTGCTCGCCCAGGGCCTGGCCTTGCTGATCGCCATCCTCACCGAACAGCAATGCGTTCGCCGATTATCGGACGCACCTATCAATCAGCCTGGATCTTCCTATTTCTCCCTATAGATCGCCCTGTGCCATGGTGGCGCCGCTGTCCAACCCGAAAGTTCTATGCGGAGGTACTCTGTGCTCACCGTTGGTGACCAGTTCCCCGAGTTCGACCTCATGGCTTGCGTCTCCCTGGAGAAGGGCAAGGAGTTCGAGCGCATCGACGCTGAGTGGCTCAAGCTCAACCGGGAAAAGAAGGGTTGGTTGGTGGTCTTCGCCTGGCCCAAGGACTTCACCTTCGTGTGCCCGACCGAGATCGCGGCGTTCGGCAAGCTGAACGACGAGTTCGCCGACCGCGACGCCCAGATCCTCGGCTTCTCCGGTGACTCGGAGTTCGTCCACCACGCCTGGCGCAAGGACCACGACGACCTGCGCGACCTGCCGTTCCCGATGATGGCCGACCCCAAGCACGAGCTGATGCGGGACCTCGGCATCGAGGGCGAGGACGGCTACGCCAAGCGCGCGGTGTTCATCGTGGACCCGAACAACGAGATCCAGTTCTCCATGGTGACCGCGGGCTCCGTCGGCCGGAACCCGAAGGAGGTCCTGCGGGTGCTGGACGCGCTGCAGACCGACGAGCTGTGCCCGTGCAACTGGAACAAGGGCGACGAGACCCTGGACCCGGTCAAGCTCCTGGCTGGTGAGTGAGGCATGTCCCTCGATTCCCTGAAGGCCCGGATACCGGACTACGCCAAGGACCTGAAGCTCAACCTGGGTTCGGTCATCGGCAACTCCGACCTGCCGGCCCAGCAGCTGTGGGGCACGGTGCTGTCGACGGCCATCGCCTCGCGCTCGCCCATCATGCTGCGCGAGCTGGAGCCGGAGGCGAAGGCGAACCTGTCGCCGGAGGCGTACCAGGCGGCCAAGGCCGCCGCCGCGGTGATGGCGATGAACAACGTCTTCTACCGCACCCGCCACCTGCTGTCGGACCACGAGTACGGCAACCTGCGCGCCGGACTGCGGATGAACGTGATCGGCAACCCGGGTGTCGACAAGGTCGACTTCGAGTACTGGTCCTTCGCGGTCTCCGCCATCAACGGCTGCGGCATGTGCCTCGACTCCCACGAGCAGGTGCTCCGCAAGGCCGGCCTGGAGCGCGAGGTCATCCAGGAGGCGTTCAAGATCGCCGCGGTGATCCAGGCGGTCGCCGCGACCCTGGACGCCGAGGCCGCCCTCGCGGAGTAACTCCGCGAACACCTCGCAGATTCGAGGGACCCGTCCACCACACCGGTGGGCGGGCCCCTCGCCTTCGTACACAACCTCCGGGGCGACCAAGGCCTCCGTGCGCCGCTCGGGCGTTCTACGGCTGCTCTCGTGGCTCCGGCGGTTCGCCGCCCTGGCCGCCGCGCTCCCCGGGCGGCGGCTGGGCCCCGGGTGGGAGGGATGTCGCCTCCGACAGGGCGGTCGCGCCGTGGGGCTTTGGGGAGTGGGTCACGTCGGCCTCGGCCGAGTGGGCGCGGAGGTAGCCGACGACCGTGTTGGTCACCGCGACGAGCGGGACGGCGACGACCGCGCCGCCGATGCCGGCGACCATGCCGCCCGTGGCGACCGCCAGGACCACCGCCAGTGGGTGCACCCGCACCGCGCGGCCCAGGATGAAAGGCTGGAGGACGTGGCCCTCGATCTGCTGGACCGCCAGCACCACGGCGAGCGTCATCACGCCGGTGAACACGCCCTGGGTGACCAGCGCGACGACCACGGCCAGCGCGCCGGAGACCACCGCACCGACCAGCGGGATGAAGGAGAACAGGAAGATGAAGACGGCGAGCGGCACCGCCATCGGCACGTCGAGGAAGTAGATGCCGATGCCGATGAAGATGGCGTCGATCAGCGCCACGATCACCGTGCCGCGCACATACGCCGTGAGCGTGCGCCAGGCGGCCGGACCGGCGCCGGCGACGCCGGGGCGGGCGGCGGCGGGCACCAGCTTGAGCGCCCACTGCCAGATGCGCTTGCCGTCGTAGAGCAGGAAGAGGGTGGAGAAGGCCGCCAGCAGGATGCCGGTGAGCGCCTCCACGACGACCGTGACGCCCTCCAGGCCGGCCGAGGTGATCTGCTCGGTGTTGGCGCCGACCGCCTCGCGCAGGTTCTTGGCGATCTCGTTGATCTGCTTGTCGGTGACGTGGAAGGGGCTGTTGAGCAGCCAGTTGCGCAGCTCGTCGATGCCGTCCTGGATCTGGTCGGAGAGGTTGTCGATGTTCTCCATGACCTGCCAGGTCACGAACCAGCCGATGAGGCCCATGACGACGAAGCCGAACAGCGCCGTCAGTGCCGTGGCCGGGCCGCGCGGCACCCCGATGCGCCGAAGCCGGGCGACCGTCGGCTGGAGCAGGGCCGTGATCAGCAGCGCGGCGACGAACGCCAGGACGACGAGCTGGACGGCGCTGATGACGCGCATCAGCACCCAGAGCGTGCCCGCCAGCACCAGCAGCCGCCAGCCGGCCTCGGCCGCGACCCGCACGCCCCACGGCACGGCCTGGGCGGGATCCGGCCGGGGCCGGACGGCGGGCGCGTAGTCGGGCGGCGGCGGCACGGACGGCGTGCCCGCGGCGGACTCCCCGCCCGCCGGGCCCACCAGCTCGCCGCGCTCGACCTCGGCCCGGCGCTGCTCCAGCCGCTTCCCGGCCTCGGACAGCCGGGTTCCGATCCGGTTCAGCCACCCTGGCACTCGCGACATGCTCCGTCCCTTTCCCCCGTCTCGCCCCGCCACTCCCCGGAGTCGTCGGTCAGACCGTACATGGCGAAAGCCCCGCACCGTGGAACGGCGAGGGGCTGTGCCGAGGCGATTGGGCCCTGGTGGGGCGGACGAGCTCTAGTACCAGTGGTTGGCCTGCCAGAAGGACCAGGCCTCGCAGGGGCTGCCGTAGCGCTCGTTCATGTAGTTCAGGCCCCACTTGATCTGGGTGGCCGGGTTGGTCTGCCAGTCGGAGCCGGCAGAGGCCATCTTGGAGCCCGGCAGGGCCTGGAAGAGGCCGTAGGCGCCCGAGGAGGGGTTGACGGCCTTGTAGTTCCAGCTGGACTCGTGGTCCACGATGTTGCTGAAGCACTGGAACTGACCGGCCGGCACCATCTGGCGCGCCATCGCCTGGATCTGGGCGACGGTGTAGGTGCTCTGTACGGCGAAGTCGGACGCTTCCTTGGAGCGGCTGGCGGCCTCCTGCTCCTTCTTCCGCTCCTCGGCCTCCTTGGCGGCCTTGGCAGCCTTCTCGGCGGCCTCCTTCTTGGCGACCGCGGTCTCGGCGGCTGCCTTGCGGGCGGCCTCCTCGGCTTCCTTCTTCGCGCTCGTGTCCGCTGCAATGGCCATGGTTTCGGCCTGCTGCGTCAGGGACGCGGTCTGCACCTCGGCCTGCTGGCCCGCGGGGATGTCCGCGAGCAGCGTCGTGGCACCAGTTGCCGTCGCATCGGCGTCGTTGTTCTGCGCGGTGCTGCCCGAGGCAACACCGACGACGCTTCCGACAGCGGTGACCGCCGTGGCCGAGGCCACTGCGAATCCCCGGACCGAGATCCGGCTCACACGGTTTCCTTCCAGCATCGCCCGCTTCGGTGACCCTCGCGGACGCAATCGTGCCCCTGGCACTGGCCTCCCCAACTGCGGGTCACGGGAGGCACGGGCCCGGTGGGCAACTCCCCGAGGGGAGTGCCGCGTGGTGCTCGGGCGGCATACGACGACGCTATGCAGTTGAAGCTGTGTCTTCTGTTGTGCCGTACCGCTGGGGGTACGGCCGTGTCGTATGCGGGGCCTGACAGGAGTGAGACTTTGCCGTAACCAGACGGCGCAAGGCAATTCCGCGTTGCGTGTGAAAGCTCACATGCCGTTTGGGCCAGGGGATTTCCGGAAAGCGGCACACGCGCCGACGCCGCCCGGCTAGGCTCTACGCCTTTCCGGACGGCGCCAACTACCGCGTAACCGCACCTTGTTGGTACGGGTCAGGAGATGCGGGTCAGACCTTCCCGTCCTCCAGCATTTCGGTCACAAGGGCCGCGATCTGGGACCTCTCGGAACGGGTCAGGGTCACATGGGCGAAAAGCGGATGCCCCTTGAGTTTCTCGACAACCGCGACAACGCCGTCGTACCGGCCGACCCGGAGATTGTCCCGCTGGGCGACGTCGTGGGTGAGCACCACCCGTGAGTTGGCCCCGATCCGGGACAGCACGGTCAGCAGAACGTTTCGCTCCAGCGACTGGGCCTCGTCCACGATCACGAAGGCGTCGTGCAGCGAGCGGCCCCGGATGTGCGTCAGCGGCAGCACCTCCAGCATGCCGCGCGAGGTGACCTCCTCGATGACCTCCCGGCTGGTGACCGCCGAGAGCGTGTCGAAGACGGCCTGCGCCCAGGGGCTCATCTTCTCGGCCTCGGTGCCGGGCAGATAGCCCAGCTCCTGCCCGCCCACCGCGTACAGCGGGCGGAAGACCATCACCTTCTGGTGCTGACGGCGCTCCAGGACCGCCTCCAGGCCCGCGCACAGCGCCAGCGCCGATTTGCCGGTGCCGGCCCGGCCGCCCATGGACACGATGCCGACGTCCGGGTCGAGCAGCAGGTCGAGCGCGATCCGCTGCTCGGCGCTGCGGCCCTTGATGCCGAAGGCGTCCCGGTCGCCGCGCACCAGGCGGACATTGCCCTCGGCGGTGACCCGGCCGAGCGCCTTGCCGCGCTCGGAGTGGATCCTCAGCCCGGTGTGCACGGGCAGGTCGGCGACCTCCGGCACATAGACGTGCCCCTCCTCGAAGAGGATGTCCACCTGCTCACCGGGCAGGGTCACTTCGGACATTCCGGTCCAGCCGGAGGTGTCCGTGATGGCGAGCTCCGCCCGGTACTCCTCGGCGACGAGCCCCACGGAGGACGCCTTGATCCGCAGCGGGAGGTCCTTCGACACGACCGTGACGTCGTACCCCTCGGCCTGCAGATTGCGGGCGACGGCGAGGATGCGGGAGTCGTTGTCCCCCAGCCGGTAGCCGCTGGGCAGCACGCTGGGGTCCGAGTGGTTGAGCTCGACACGCACGGTCCCGCCGAGGTCCCCCATCGGGATGGGGGTGTCCAGCCGGCCGTGCCGCACCCGGTAGTCGTCGAGCAGGCGCAGGGCCTGCCGGGCGAAGTAGCCGAGTTCGGGATGGTGCCGCTTGGCCTCCAGCTCCGTCACCACGACGACCGGGAGCACGACCTCGTGCTCGTCGAAGCGGGTCAGGGCGTTGGGGTCGGCCAGCAGGACGCTGGTGTCGAGAACATAGGTGCGCCGGTCTGGCTTGTGGCGCTGTGCGCTGGTCACCACGGAAGGACGTACCCCCTCGGATGAGGTCGGGGAGCGACGGAGCGGAGGCCGGGCCGGGAGGGAGCCGAGGTCCAGGCCGGTTGCCGGCCGCCCCGCACCAGCGGTGGCCGGGAACCGGCCCTCCGCTGCTTCTTCCGTGCCGTGACCGCACGGTCGGGCTGGTGCAAAAGGGCCTCCCGGGCGGACGGCACCCGCGCCGCCCGCTGAGATCCGACACCCGTGGTTCGGGTGTCGACCTGTCTGGCTTATGCCCTCGAACAAGCGCTGCCATGCAACGCCGCGTCATGGCGCGCCGGTGAACTCCGGGTGAGGTACGGGGGCGGTGCCGGGGCCGTTGCGCCGGTCGGTGCCCCGGGAGTGCGCCGCAAGTGCGCCGGTCAGCGCCCCGCGAGGCGGAAATCCCGTGTCAACCGCCGTAACGCCGGTGGCGGGCCGCGTAGTCGCGCAGGGCGCGCAGGAAGTCCACCTTGCGGAAGGCCGGCCAGAAGACCTCGCAGAAGTAGTACTCCGAATGGGCGGTCTGCCAGAGCATGAATCCGGACAGCCGCTGCTCGCCGCTGGTGCGGATGACCAGGTCGGGGTCGGGCTGCTCGCGGGTGTAGAGGTGACGTCCGATCATGTCGATGTCGACGGCCTCGGCGAGCTCCTCCATCGACATGCCCTTCGCATGGGCGTCCAGCAGCATGGACCGCACGGCGTCGGCGATCTCCTGCCGTCCGCCGTAGCCGATGGCGACATTGACCGTTATGCCGTCGACGTGGGCGGTCGCCGCCTCGGCCTCCTTGAGGGTGCGCTGCATCCCGGCGGGCAGCAGGTCCAGCGCGCCGACGTGGTGGACCCGCCAGCGCCCGTCGGCGGCGAGGGAGCGCACCACGTCCTCGATGATGCCGAGGAGCGGGACCAGCTCCTCCTTTGGCCGGTCGAAGTTGTCCGTCGACAGCAGCCACAGGGTGACGACCTCGACGTCCGTCTCACTGCACCAGCCGAGGAACTCCTCGATCTTGTCCGCGCCGGCCCGGTGGCCCTGCGCGGTGGTGGACCCGGCCGCCTTCGCCCAGCGTCGGTTGCCGTCCATGATGACGCCGATGTGCTTGGGCACCTGAGCGTGGTCCAGGTGGCCTTCCACCCGGCGCGCGTACAGCCTGACCAGCAGGCCGCGCAGCTTGTCGCGCAGGTTCACGTGATCGTCAGCCCCTCCGTACGGATCGGACAGGCGTGGCCCCGGCCGCGCTGCGCGGCCTGCGACCCGGTGCGGGTGCGGTCGGACCCTGTCCGTATGGCGGTCCCCGGAGCGGAAGCCTACCCCCGGGAATGCCGGGGTCCCCAACCTCCGGGGTAGGGGCGAATGTCAGGGCTGCGGGGGCTGCCGGGGTATTGCGCCGGTACGCGGCCCGCCGGGCGGTCCGGGGGTGTCCGGAGTCACGGGAGGCGGATCCGGGAGGCTGATCCAGGGGGAGAGCGCCGGGCGCGCGCCGGCGGACGCGCCCAGAGGCGAGAAGCGGCCCCGGCCCGGCGGGAGCGGAAGCGGAGGCCGGGGGGAAGAAAAACGGGCCGGTCCGTGGGGGGGAGACGGACCGGCCCGAGGGGGGGGTTCCACCATAACCCTTCGTAAGGGATGCCGTGCACATTGACGCTGTATAACTACGCTCCGAAATCGACCGGCGACGCCGCGATGCCCTCGGAGGGCGTCGTTCATCACCTTTCCCTGGCCGAAATCAGCCGGAAAACAGCGGAAAACCGGGTGTTGAGGGGGTGCCGTGAAGGAAGTGACGGTGTGAGGCACCTATCGCGACAACTCTTCCGGCCGTCCCCCCGATGGGTGACCCGGGCGCCGCGCATGCGCTTGACTCGGGCGAGCACCGCGCAACTCGACTGCGCGGTACCACCTCCCGCGCAGCTTTGCTGACGCGAATTTCCTTGGTCTGAACCTACGGGAACGAGGGTCGCGAAGGCGAGCCGGGAACCATAACGATTCGAAACTCCTGGGACTCCTGGGACTCCTGGGACTCCTGGGACTCCTGGGGCGACTGGTTCGTATGGTGCATGTGGCACCCATGTGGCACACATGGGCGCCACATGGGATCAGAGTGGCCGGACACGGAGCGTTGCGGGGCGAAAACGGGCGCCGGCGGGAGGAGTTGAGCGGGAACGGTTGCGTCGGGAGGCTGAGGCGGCAGGGTAGGGCCTTGTCGTTCACAGGGTTGCGGTGGAGGAGGGTGCCGTGGGGCGCTGGCGGGACGGGTTCGGCGTGCTGGTCGTGAAGCCGGAGGGCGGTGAGGCGCGGCGGGTCCCGCTGGAGATCGCCTCCTCCTACCGGGCGCGGACCAAGGGGCTGCTGGGCCGGGACGCGGTGGAGGGGGCCCTGCTGCTGACTCCGGCCAACAGCGTGCACACCTTCCGGATGCGGATCCCGATCGACGTCGCCTATCTCGACCGGCGGCTCCGGGTGATCGCCGTGCGGACGATGCGGCCCGGGCGGCTGGGCCTGCCGAGGGTGCGGGCGCGGCATGTCCTGGAGGCGGAGGCCGGGGCGATGGCGGGCTGGGGACTGACCGCGGGCGCTCAGGTGGAGGTCGACACGGAGTCCGGCGGGGCTTCCGGACCCACGGGCGCGGCCCGCAGCGCCGGGGCCTCGGGGTCGTCGGACTCCTCCGGGTCGTCGGACTCCTCCGGGTCGTCAGGCTCCTCCGCGTCGCCAGACTCCTCCGCGTCGTGAGGCTCCTCCGGATCCGACTAGGGCGGGCCCGGTGCTCGGCTCACGGCGCCGAAGGGTCGGGGCGTTCGGGGCGTTCGGGGAGTTCAGGGGAGTTCCTCGACCGGATGCGTGGTGACCAGGGCCGTCAGGACCATGGGG
This sequence comes from Streptomyces thermocarboxydovorans, assembly GCF_039524635.1. NCBI lineage: Bacteria > Bacillati > Actinomycetota > Actinomycetes > Kitasatosporales > Streptomycetaceae > Streptomyces > Streptomyces thermocarboxydovorans. Next base: position 36,806 of record NZ_BAAAGU010000004.1, read on the forward strand.
GCGTCGCCGTCCGGCTGGTTGAGGGAGAGGGACAGCCAGCGGGGAACGTCGTCGGAGGCTGCGGGCGGGTGCAGCGGGCCCCAGACGCTCAGGTCGCCGAAGTAGTCCATCGCGGCGAGGGTCCCGAACGGTTCCGGCAGCGGCGGGTGCGGGTCTGGGCCGGTGCGGGTCAGGAAGAGGGGCACGCGCATGGACACGGTGCGGTGCGGGCCCCAGCGGTCGTCCAGTACCGCCGTCAGGCCGGTCAGATGGGACTCGGCCTGCTCCTCGGCCGCGCTCCAGTCCGCGCCGTACACGCCGGACAGCCAAGGGCCCTGCCAGAGCGGGAGGAGCCGGAAGCCCTCGCCCCGGGTGCCCGCCCACTCCCCCGTCGCCGGGTCGCTCTCCGGGGTGACCGGGCCGGAGGCGGGGACGGGGGCGGACAGGGCGGCGTCGAGAGCCTCGAGGGCCGCCTGCAGATCGAACGGTTGGCCGGTGGTCACAGGGTGGGCCTGTCCATGGGCTGGGGCAGGGGGTCCAGGGCGCCGGCCGCCTTCAGCGCGTTGAAGGCGCTGACGACCGGTGCGGTGTCGCCGGGCTGGGCGATCGTCAGGAGGGCTCCGCCCTCCGGCTCGCTCAGCCGGCGGGTCGCGTCCGCCAGGCCGTCGGGGATCCGGCTCGCCCGCACCGGGGACAGGTAGCCCACCCAGCCCACCGACGGTGTGCCGATCTTGAAGCCCGCCTCCTTCTTCAGCGCCGCCGTCACGGCGCGGTCGCTCACGTCGCCGTAGTCGGGGTGCCAGGTCTCGGCGACGGCGGTGAGGAGCTCGGCGTCGGGCAGACGGGCCTCGTCGGGGGCGACGATGGTGGCCACCAGGGACTGGAGCAGGTACTGAGGGGTGCCGCCGGCCAGGGCGGCGATCTCCAGCTTCCAGCCGGGCGAGACATCGCCGGCGAGCAGCCGCAGCGACGTGCCGTCGGCGGCGGACCAGTCGTCGGCGGCCTGGGCCGCGCGGAGGGCTTCGAGGAGGGACTTCTCGTCGGGGCGGACGGGCGTGGAGTCGGCGGTCAGCCAGGTCCATGTGCCGTCGTCCGACGTCTTGTGCACCGCGTCCGGAAGCAGCTCGGCGAAGCGCGTCAGCGTCGTGCTCCAGCGCGCGGCCAGTGCCTGCGCCGGCTCCTGCCGGGGGCCCCAGAAGCCCCGCACCACTCGTCGCATCTCGGTACTGCCCCTTCCTCGTGCTCGCAGGAAGTCTGTCGTGGCGGCCCGTACATCACCGCGTCACCACGTGACCACGTCACCACTTCATTACGTCACCATAGGCCGCCCGGCGCGGCGCGTCCGGCCGCGGGCGAACGCCCGGGTCGCGGCCGGACGCCCGTCAGTCGAACTGCTCGGGCCTGCGGTCGCCGGCGACCGGCTTGGCCGGGGTGTGGACGACCTCGATGTCCAGGCCCGCGTCCTCGAAGGCGTCCCGGGCCGCGTCGGCGACCTCCCGGTTGGAGAAGTGCCACTCGACGGACTTGCCCCGGGCCGCCTCGACCTGACGGCGTGCCTCCTTGAGCAGGTTCTCCCGGCCGGACGCGGTGAGTTCGGTGCGGTCGGCGGTCAGGTAGCTGTCGTAGCCGTTCTTCGCCTCCAGATAGGTCTGACGCGAGGAGTCCCAGCCGTCGAACTCGACGTCCGGCACGTCCGGGTCCGGGTGCGGGACGACGTACTCGTATCCGCGCTTGGTCCCGGTGACCTGCTCCTGGTAGCGCAGCCAGGACTCGTTCTTCCAGTTCGGCTTAGGGTTGCGGTCGCGGCTGGCCCAGAAGCCGTCGCCGTTGTCCGCGTCGCCGTAAGTGCGGCTGCGCAGGTCGTCCGCCCAGTCCGGCGGGTTGTAGTTGCGCGGGTCGCTGGTGTCGTTGCGCTCCGGGTCCGGCCACTTCTTCTTGGCCTTCAGCGCCTCCTTGGCCCGCTGCGGCTCCTCGGCCCGCTTGCGCGCCAGGTAGGCCTCGCGCTCCTTCTTGCGTGCCTCCTCCGCCTGCTTCTTGGCCTCCGGGTCACAGCCCTCCTCGGCACGGACGACATACGTCGGGCCGGCCTGCGCGGCGGCGAGGACCTCCGTCCGGCCCGGGTTCAGCCCGGTGCCAGGGGTGGTGCCGGGTGCGCCGTCGCCGTACGGGACCCCCCGGTGCGGGGCGGCGATGGTGCAGCCGGTCTTGCGGGCCGCGTCCTCCGCCTCGTCGGCGGCCTCGTCGGCGCGGCGTGCCGCGTCCTCCAGGGCGTCCATGTCACCCGCCTTGGCGGCGCGGCGCGCGTCCTCCGCCGCATCGGCGGCGTCGTCGATGACACGGGTCAGCCGACCGAGGCTGCCGATCTTCTCGGCGATCTTGGCCTCGCCGTAGCCGGGGATGAACAGGGAGCCGACGTTCCAGATGACGGTGGAGACGGCCCGGGTCTTGTTGCCCTTGTTCCACTGGTCGGCGACGTCGTCGCCGATGAACATGTCGTACAGGACCGTGCCGCCGGTGTTCAGCGAGGCGCCGCCCCAGTCCCAGATCGCACCGAAGTAGTCGCCCTTGTCCCACTTCTCGCGGGCGTCGGCGGTGTTGTTCCACCACTCCTCGCCGAGCGAACTGCCGTAGTCCGCCAGGCCCTTGAGGGTGTCGATCGGGTTGGTGACGACGTCCCAGGCGCCGGTGATGTCGCCCCAGATGCCGTCGACGAAGATGCCCTCGCCGACCTGCTTGATCTGGTCGCCGGCGCAGCTGAAGAAGGCGCCGAAGCCGGAGAAGCAGCCCTCGTCGTCGCCGCCGTCCTCCCCGTTGTTCTCGGTGGGGTCCTCGTACGGCGGCTCGTCGATCTCCTCCTCGTCCGACACAGGGTCGGCGAGGTTCGGGTCGTCACCGGGGCCGTCGTCGCCGTTGCCGTTTCCGTCGCCGGTGCCGTTGTCGCCGGTGCCCGTGCCGCCGTTGTCGCCGTTACCGGTACCGCCGTTGTCGCCGCCGGTGCCGCCGGTGCGGCCGTCGCCGGTGTTGCCGCCGGTGTTTCCGGTACCGCCATTACCACCGGTCCCGCCGTTTCCGCCGGTACCGCCGTTTCCGCCGGTACCGCCCGTGTCACCGGTTCCGCCGCCGGTGACACCGTTCCCTCCGGTGTCGCCACCGCGGCCGTCCCCGGTGCCGTTCCCGTCACCGTCGCCGTTACCGTTACCGTTTCCGTCCCCGGTGCCGTTGTCGGCGTCGCCGCCGTTGTCGTCCCCGGCGGTCACCGTGCCGTCGCCGCCCTCCGGGCCGGGGCAGGCAGCCCCGGTGACCTTGCAGATCTGCGACTGGATGCCGGTGAAAATCTGCGTGCCGAGTCCGCTCAGGACCAGCGCGGCGATGATGGCGGCGACGACCGCGATCAGACCCGCGTACTCCACGGCCGTCTGCCCCTCGTCCCGGCGCCAGCGGATCATCCGGGCCAGGGAGAAGGGGCGGTACGGCGGGCGGGAGCCCTCCGGGAGGCGGTACCAGTCGCGGCTCTCCCGCCGGGTGAGGAAGTAGACGATCAGGATCGGCAGGAGCAGCTGGGTGGCGCCCCGGGTCGATCCGTCAGCGATGTTGGAGATCGAACCGAAGATCAGCCATGCCTGCACGACGAGCAGCGCCGCCCAGGTCCGCGGGCCGCCGTTGCGCCGCGTACGGCGCGCCAGCCACCAGCCGAGGGTGCCGGGCGCGGCGGCGTACGCGATCTGGGCGAGCAGATTGCCGTCGACCGCGTCGTACGAGCTCGCGGTCAGCAGCAGGCCGATCCCGCCGAGGACGGTGACCGCGAAGAGAGTGTGGACGAGGACGAGGGCGAAGAGGAGCGGCCTGGGCAGGGCGGAACGGCGTCCGGAGGCCCCGGAGGATCCGGAGGGCGGCACCGATGCACCGCCCGCCGTTATGCCGCCGCCGCTCCCGCCGGCCCCGCTGGCTCCCCCGACCGACGCCATGCCGACTCCCCCCTCGGACGCTCAAGTGCCGTGCTTGCACGCAGCCTTCGCAGCCGCGCATCTGGCGAGCGTAGGGAGGGAGCCCCGGGAGGGCATGGGCCCGTGGGCCCAATGGCGAGCCCAAATCCGGGCCGGGAAGCGGAAGGTCAGCAGATGCGCTGGCCGGGTGCGAGGACGCCGTCCGGGTCGTAGCGCCGCCGTGCGGCGGCGAACTCGGCCCAGAACGGACCGAAGTGACGGGCCCAGTCGTCCTGAGCGAGCGGTACCGAGCCGATCGGGTACCAGCAGCCGCCCGCGTCCACCGTCACGTCGTACTGGCGACGGTTGGCGGCGACGCACGCCGTCCGGGTCAGCACGGCCCAGGTCACGCACGTACCGGACCTGCTCCAGACGGAGGAGTACGCCCGCGGGGTGTTCGCCGCCGTCCTTCCGCCACTCAGCCGACTGGAGATCGAACTCCGGGTGGCCCACCGCATGGAGCGCCAGCAGGTGCTCGACCGGCCGGAGCCGCTCCCGTACGTCGCCTACGTCCATGAAGCGGCGCTGCGCATGCCGTACGGCGGACCCGACGCCATGCGGCAGCAACTCGACCACCTCGCTGCCGCGTCCGAGCGACAGTCAGTGGAGGTACGCGTCGTCCCCAACGGGGTCGGCGGCTTTCCGGGCGCCGGGCATGCCCTGCTCTACGCGGAGGGACCGGTCCCCCAGCTCGACACGATGCAACTGGACTCGGCGCACGGACCGGAATTCACCGGCGCGGAGGCTCAGCTCACGAAGTACCGTGCCCACTTGGACTGGATGGACAAAGCGGCGCTGCCACCGGCGGCTTCGCGGGACCTCATCCGCACCGATGCCCGTGAGATCTGAGGAGCCCCGATCATGGCCGGCATCGACTGGGAAGACCCGTTCTGCGGCGAAGGCAACAACTGCTTCCGCATAGGCACCGACGACGACGGCAACGCCTATATCGCCGTCGCCGGGCAGGAGGACACGCCTCTCAAGGACAGCCGGGATGCCCTGCGTGCCCTCATCCTCGAGATCAAGGCAGGCAAGGCGGACCACCTGCTGTGAGCGCCAGCGACTTCTGAGGAGTGCCGATGCCAGACATCACCTGGGAAGACCCGTACTGCGCCGAGGGCGCCAACTGTTTCCGCATTGGCACCGACGACGACGGCAACGCCTATATCGCCGTCGCCGGGCAGGAGGAGACGCCTCTCAAGGACAGCCGGGATGCCCTGCGTGCCCTCATCCTCGAGATCAAGGCAGGCAAGGCGGACCACCTGCTGTGAGCGCGGGCCGCTCGCTCCCGCTCTGGGCGGGACAGCGAGCGGCCCGATGCTCTCTGGTCAGTTGTCGGCGCGCGGGAAGGAGACCTCCACCCGGCGGTTCTTCTTCCGGCCCGCCTCCGTGGAGTTGTCGGCGATCGGGTACTGCTCGCCGTAGCCGCGTACCTCGTACGTGATGTCGGAGTCGTTCAGCTCGTCCTCCAGGACACCGTGCACGGCGTTCGCCCGCTTGCGGGACAGCACGTCTCCGTGCGCGGAGGAACCCAGGTTGTCCGTGAAGCCGAAGACGCGGACCTTCGTCGCGTTCTGCGCCTTGATCTCCTCGGCGATCTCCGCGATCCGGGACTTCGCCTTGGCGCTGAGCTTGGCGCTGTCCTTGCCGAACAGCACCTCCGCCTGGAGGGCGAACTTCACGTCCGAGTTGGTGTCCTCACGGCGCTCGTCACCGCTTTGGTCTTCGACAACCTGCTTGATGTCGAGAACCTTGGGCTCGGCGAGCGTGGCGCCGTCGGGGAGCTTGAGGTCCGGATCGTTGGCGTCCACCTTCACGGGAGCGGAGGGCTTGGCCTCGGTGCCCGGGGGGACGCTGGGGCCGTCGTCGGCGGAGGCGAGCGCTGCGCCGTAGACGTTCGTGGCGATCAGGAAGGTCGTCGCGGTCAGGGTCAGGGCCAGCCGCGATGGCGTGGGGCGCGTGTAGTTACGTGTCATGGCCGGCCTCACCCAGAGATCTGGATGGTGGCGCTGGCGAACGTGGGAAGCTGGAAGGTGACTTCGGTTGTGTCCGACGGTGGTGCAGGGAACTGCATGAAGACAGGGACCGATTCACCGGGCTTGAGAATGCCGAGATCCGTGGTGGTCAGGGGTCGCCCCTCAGTGTCGCGGAGCACGTAGTAGCGCTTCTTGCTCTTCGAGTCCACCAAGGTGGCCCCGCCCAGTGACCTGCCGTGTTTGATGATCTCGGTCTCGTCACCCCTGACTCCGGCAGGGACCGTGACCTTCTCAGATCCGTCGTTCTTGAGCTCGCCGTTCACTGTGACGAAGCCACCGGCATCGCGATCGGCTGAGGTGAGCCGAAGAATCAGGCCGTCTTGGCCCTTCAGCTCGGCCAGCGGCTCGTCGGCCTGCCCCTCCTGAGCACTCGGATTGGAGCCCTTGGAGGCAGAAGCTGAAGTCTCAGGCTTCTTGTCGTCCCCCCCGCCTCCGCCGCAGCCGGTTACGCCGAGGGCCAGTCCCGCGACAGCGGTCAGCACGACCATCCCCCTGCGGGCCTTCGTAGTGAACCGCATGCTCATGCCTCTGCTTCCTTCATCACTCGTCGTTCGCTTCTCAGTCGGCCAGGTGGACGTCGAACAGGTCCTCGGGCTTGGGCAACAGATCCTTGGGATCCTTGGGGTCGAGCTTCCACTGCCGGTCCTTGCAGTTGAGCAGGGGCAGTGTGTCACCGCCTTCCTCCCACCCCAGGAGATTGAACGTACAGCGGGGCTCGATCACCGCAGTGGCGGATTCCTTCGACTTTTCGTCCTCCGTGCCGGGAACGATGGAGTCGCCCACGGTGTCTTTCGTCTCGACCTCGACGGTGTAGCCCAGGAAGCCTTCCGGCGCGCAACTGACAACAGTCGCGTCATTCTGCGCTGCGAGCTGGTCCGCTCGCCAGCAGGACAGTCCCAGTCCCTGCGCCTTGCCGTCGAAGATGTCCTGCCACTTGGTGGGGTCGAGCACATTCTCGACCCAGGCGCCGGTGAGTTTGTCGCGCCGGTCCTGGGCCGCCGCGAGGGCTGCCGCATCCGCGGCAGTCTGAGCCTCATTCCGATTCGCTGCGGCCTGGCCGACCGCAAGGTACGCGAACGCGAGGAAGAGCAGGCCCCCCACCACAGTGATGTAGATGGGGAAGGCCTGCCCTGCGTCGCCGTGGATACGGGGCCGCATCAGCCGCCGGTGACCTCTTCCACCTTCTCCGTGATGGCGTCGAAGATGGTCTCGCCGATATCCGTCCCCGTGATCGCCAGCACGATCGCCACGACCACCGCGATGATGCCCAGGTACTCCACCGCGGTCTGGCCCTTGTCGTTGCGGGCGGCGCGGGACTGGAGGTACGCGACCGTCGTGTTGATCCAGTTGCTCATGGTGTTCCCCTCCGGCTGACGCTGCTGTTGCGGCCGCCGTCGTCTTCTTCGCGGTGCCGCTTTCGACACCAGAAACGTACGGCCGGACACCCCGCCCGCCAGAGGGTCCCAGGGCCCAATCGCGGGCCCAATCACGGGCCCAGTTCCTCGCCTGCATGGTCGTCAGCCCACCCCTCGGCCCGAACCCGGTGCCGTACCGAGCCACTTCGCCGCGGCCTCCGCACGGCTGGTGCTGTGGAGCTTGGCGAAGATGCGGTTGATGTGGTTCTTGACCGTCTTCTCGCTGATGAAGCAGGTGGCGGCGATCTGCTGGTTGTTCATCCCGGATGCGATGAGGTCCATGATCTCCGCCTCCCTCGCGCTCAGTTGGAACCTCGACCTGTCGGGAGCGGCCGGCAGGCCGCCTGTCCACCTAGACGACGACTGTGCCACAGCCGGTTGCACTTGCGAAAGGTTTTCTGCCGAAGCAGGTGGTTGAGAGATGCGCGAGAGCCCCGCATTCGGTGAACTCATGCGCGGTTCATCGGTCGTGGCGCCCAGCCCATCGGGCAGGGATGCGCCCTCATTGCCCCTCTCGCGCAGTTGCGCCAGCAATGCCCCGGCCGCGGTCGGCGTGAAGTGGGGCCTGCCCTCCTTGATGTCCCGCACCGCGGACACCAGTTGGTCGGCCGTGAACTCCCCGTGGACCAGGTAGCCGCCGGCGCCCCGGCGCAGGGCCTCCTGGACGATCTCCGACTCTCTGCTGTACGTCAGCATCATCACCGGTGCCAGCTCCACCAAGTACGGGAGGGCAGAGAGGCCGTCCACGCCCGGCATGCGGACGTCCAGCAGGATGACGTCGGGCTGGTGCTCGCGCGCCGCGTCGTAGGCCTGCCGTCCGTCGGCGACCTCCGCCACGACCGTGATGTCGTCGCGCCCGGAGAGCAACGCGGTCAGGCCGGCGCGGACCACCGGGTTGTCGTCGGCCACGACCACCCGCAGCGGGGCGGGGGGCGGGACGTTCTCGAACGGGTTCGGCGGTGGCTGCATGGGGGCGGCCTCCTCTCCGGGCGTGGGGGACGTCTTCATCGGGGCTGGGCCTCCCCGTGCGGCTGAGCGGCCGGCACCGGCGCCTGCACCGGAATCTGGGTGGTGGTGGTCAGCGCCGCCAGCGGCAGGTCCAGGCGGACCTCCGTGCCGCGAGGGTGCGAACCGCGGCCGATGCGGATGCGGGCGCCCACGGAGGCGGCCCGTTCGACCATGCCGAGGAGGCCGAAGTGGCCCGCCCGGCGGAGCTGTTCGAGGTCGGTGCCGGGCGGGAGGCCGCGGCCGTCGTCGTAGATGCTGATGCGGAGCAGGTCGCCGTGGACGCCGGCCCGGATCTCGACCTTGGTCGGTTCCGCGTGGCGGTGGGCGTTCTCCATGGCCTCGGAGGCGATGGTGAGGAGCTGGCGGGCCACCGCGGGCGGGACCGGCGGGACGCTGTGCTGCCCCGTGGGGCGGTAGGTGACCGCGAGGCCGGTGCGCTTGGCGAAGTCGCGGGTGCGGGCGGCCAGTTCCACGAGGACGTCCGTGCCCTGGGCCGGGTCGGACTCGCGGCGCAGGTCGGCGAGGAGTTCGCGGGACTCGGCGGCGGCGCGGCGGGCCGAGCGGGCGACCAGTTCGGCCTGCTGCCGGATCAGGGCCGGGTCCAACCGGTCCGAGCTCGCGCTGCCGGCCAGGCCGTCGGCCGCCAAGGCGACGCCGTGCAGGGTCTTGGCCACCGAGTCGTGCATCTCCCGTGCCAGGCGGGCGCGTTCGGCGCTGACCGCCTCGGTCACCGCCAGGCGCGCCTGGACCGTGGTGAGGGCGCGGGTCGCCTCGCCGAAGTGCAGCATCAGATTGCGCAGGCTGGAGCCGACCGCGCCCGCGACCACACAGAGGCCGGGGAGGAGCAGCGTCTCCGCCGGGCCGCCGCTGGAGTCCTCCACCGTGGCGTACACGAGGAGCAGGATCAGGCCCTGGAGGGAGGCGAAGAGCGCGGCGCCGCGCCAGCCGTAGACCAGGCCGGCGAGCAGCGGTGTGCAGACGCTGACGTAGGCGAGGGTGGTGTCGGGGCCCGCGGAGACGAGGAGCAGGGCGCCGAAGAGGGTGTCCGCGGCGAGCAGGACGGGGTGCCGCAGCAGGAGGGGGCCGAAGCGTTCCCAGTCGCGGAAGAGGACGTAGGACGCCATGAAGGTGAGCACCACCGCGATGGCCACCAGGTAGGTGCCCCAGCCCGGACCGGCGTTGAGAAGGGCCGAGGGGGCGGCCAGGGCGATCATCGCCAGGCGGAAGCCGAAGACCTGCCGGCAGAGGGCCTGGAGGGCGTTGACCTGAATGTCCACGTCGGGTGCGCCGGGCCGGGCCGCCGGCTGCGCGGGCTGCACCTGGCCGGCGGGCGGCTGTCCGTGCACGGGCGCGGCAGGAAACGCGGGCCCAGGAGCAGGAGCAGGGGCGGGTGCAGAGGCAGGGGCGGGTGCTGGCGCACCGCCGTCTCCGCGCGCGCCGACGTCTCCGCGCGCGTCGCCGCCCGCCTCGCCCTTGCCGCTCACTCCAGCGGGCGCGGAAGGCTGCGGCGGCACCGTCGAGGACTGCTCACCCTCGCCCGCGGCCACCCCGGCCTGGGCCTGGGCCCCCGCCTGAGCCTGGGCCTGCACCTGGGCCTGGGCCCCCGCCTGGGCCTGCTCGCCACCCTCGCCGTCGCCGCCGGCCGGTGCACCCACCCGCCCGGCGCCCTGCGCACCCCCCACCGGCTCCCACCCCGGCGGCAGCGCGGGCGTGACCGTGGTGACCGGGATGTCGGGGGCGCCGGTGCGGACGTGGGGCGGGAGGACCGTGCCCGCCGGGGGTGTGGTGATCTCCGGCGGACGCGCACGGCGGCGCAGCAGCCCCGTGCCCGTCGTGGCCGTGCCCTTCTCTTCCCTCGTCGTCATGTCACCCCTCCCCCGTCTACTCCCCTGTGATGGAGCCGAAGTCGGTGCCGGAGCCGAGGATCAGGCCGGCGCCGAGCAGAATCATCGTGGCCGGGACCATGAACGTGGTGATCATCATGGTGGCCTTGGGCACCGCCCGTGCCGCCTTGCGGCGGGCGTTCTGGGCGTCCGTGCGGCGCATGTCCTTGGCGAGGGCGACGAGCGTGTCCACGATGGGCGCGCCCAGTTCCTCGCCCTGCTGCAGCGCTGTCACGAACATGGCAACCTGTTCGCTGTCGTTGCGCCGCCGCAGCTCGGCGAAGGCCTGGCGGCGGCTCATGCCGAGGTCCATCTGGCGCAGGGTGATGCGCAGTTCGTCCGCCCAGGGGCCCTCGTACTTGGAGGCCACCCGGTCCAGCGCCTGGCGGAAGCCGAGGCCGGCGCTGACCACGACCGCGAGGACGTCGAGGAAGTCGGGCAGGGTGCGTTCGATGACGTCCTTGCGGACGCGGATCGCCGACCAGATGCCGACCTCGGTCCAGAACGCGCCGAAGGCGAGCAGCAGCAGCGCCACGAACAGCTGGCCGCGCATCAGGAAGACCAGGAAGCCGACGCCGCCGAGGAAGCCGTAGACGGCGCGGCGGGCGGCGTAGCGGTCGATGGTCAGGCCGCCGGGGTTGCCGGCCAGGTCGATCTTGCGGCGGTACTTGGCGACCCGCTTGGGGCCCATCAGGCGCAGCACGGCGGGGGCGTAGCGCATGCCGAGGCGGTCGACGAGGGAGTCCACCGCGCCGGTGCGGGTGGAGCCGACCTCCAGGGCGAGGGCCAGATCGCCGGGGAGTTTGGCCTCGGCGCGGTACATGCGGATGCCGGCGAAGATGCCCCAGACGCCGAGGCCCATCAGCAGCGCGAGCAGCAGACCCATGATTGCTGCCTCCTCAGACGTCGATGCGGGACAGGCGGCGGATGAGGACGAAGCCGACCGCGTAGAGGCCGAAGGCGATGATGACGGCGGCCTGGCCGACCGGGGAGCCGGTCATGCGTTCCAGGGCGCCGTCCTTGACGCCGTTCATCAGGAAGAGCGAGCCGACGCCGAGGACGGGGACCGCGTAGGAAGTCATGTTCACCTGGGAGAGCTGGGTGCGGACCTCGCGCCGGGTCTCCTTGCGTTCCTCCAGGGTCTCGGTGAGGTTGCGCAGAGCGCTGACCAGCTGGCCGCCGGCCCGGTTGGACAGCACCAGCGTGGTGACCAGCACGACGAGTTCGCGGGAGGGCAGGCGGTCGGCGAGTTCGCCCAGGGCGTCGTCCATGGAGGCGCCCACGGCGAGCTGGTTGGCGACCTTGGCCAGTTCCTCGCCGGCGGGGGCCTCCAGCTCCTCGGCGGCCATGCCGATGGCGGTGCGCAGGGCGAGGCCGGCCTGGGTGGCGTTGGCCAGGATGCGGGCGAGTTCGGGGAGCTGGTTGATGAACTTCTCGATGCGTTTCTGGCGTTGCCAGTTGAGGAACTGCAGGGCCACCCAGATGCCGAGGAGTCCGGCGAGCGGGCCGAAGAAGGGGGCGAGGGTGGCCTGGCCGATGAGCCACAGGCCGGCGACCGTGGCCATCATGTAGACGAAGAACTCGCCGGGGGTGACGTCCAGGCCGGTGGCCGCCAGGCGGAGTTCGAGTTTGCGCCCGAGCCTGGTGCGGCGCAGCCGGCGGTCCAGGGCCATGAAGTGGCGGCGGCGGCCGACGACCGGTATCTGGCCGGTGGCGCTGAGCCGGTCCACCAGTGCCTGCCGCTGGGCCCTGCCCATGGCGTACGAGTGCACGCCGACGACCGCGAGGACGCAGGTCAGCAGGGTGATGCCGGTGGTCAGCGTGATCAGGTTCTGCAGTTCCATGGGGAGTGGTCCTACCTGGCTTCTCGGGTGGCGAGCTGGTCGGCGCTCCGGGCGACGCCGAAGGCCTGGGGAATGGGCTGGCTCGCCATGTAGAGGCGGTCGGCGGTGCGGCGCGGGAGCGGGAAGTACTCGAACTGGCCGTAGACGCGGCCGTCGGCGGCCATGGGCTGGGCGTTGAAGCGGGCGACGGTGGCCAGGCGGTAGGGCTCGCCGCCGTGGCTGTCGAGGATGGCGATCTCGGTGATGCGGCGGGCGCCGTCGGCGAAGCGGGTGAGCTGGACGATGACGTCGACGGCGCTGTTGATCTGGTCGTGGAGGGCGACGAACGGGATCTCCACGTCCGACATGGAGGCGAGGGTCTGCAGGCGCATCAGCGCGTCCTCGGCGCTGTTGGCGTGGACGGTGGCGAGCGAGCCGTCGTGGCCGGTGGACATGGCCTGGAGCATGTCCAGGGACTCGCCGCCGCGGACCTCACCGACGACGATGCGGTCGGGCCGCATGCGCAGGGAGTTGCGGACCAGGTCGCGGATGGTGACCCGGCCCTTGCCCTCGACGTTCGGCGGGCGGGACTCCAGGCGGATGACGTGCGGCTGCTGGAGCTGGAGTTCGGCGGAGTCCTCGATGGTGATGATGCGTTCGCCCTCGGGGATCAGGCCGGAGAGGGCGTTGAGGAGGGTCGTCTTGCCGGTGCCGGTGGCGCCGGAGACGATCACGTTGAACCGGGCCTGCACCAGCCCGGAGAGCAGGTGCAGCATGTGCTCGTCGAGCGAGCCGAGGCCGATCAGCTCCTGGAGGGTGAAGGAGCGCGGGAAGCGGCGGATGGTGAGGGTGGCGCCGGTCAGGGAGAGCGGCGGGATGATGACGTTGACACGTTCGCCGGAGGGCAGGCGGGCGTCGACCATCGGGTTGGACTCGTCCACGCGCCGGTTGACGGTGGAGACGATGCGCTCGATGGTCTGCATCAGCTGCTCGTTGGAGGCGAAGCGCAGCGGCAGCTGCTCCACCCGGCCGCCGCGCTCGACGAAGATGGCGTCGGGGCCGTTGACCATGATCTCGGTGATGGAGGCGTCCTCCAGCAGCGGCTCCAGGATGCCGAGGCCGAGGGCCTCGTCGACGACCCGGCGGATCAGCTGGGAGCGCTCCACGGTCGACAGGACCGGGCCCTCGCGGCTGATGATGTGCCCGAGGACGCGCTCCAGCCGGACCCGGCGCTCGGCGGCGGCCAGCGAACTCATCTCCGCGAGGTCGATCTCCTCGAGGAGCTTGGCGCGGTAGGAGGCGACCAGGTGGCCGTCCTCCCCCCGGCTGCCGTTCTCCTCGGGGGAGTTGATGCGTGCCCGCAGGCTCATGAGTCCCGTGCTCCTCGTTCTTCGTTCCGCATGTCCTTGTTGGGGTGAGGTCTCTGGTGTCCTCGGCCGGTGCTCCTCGCGTCGGCGGTCTCGTCAGTGGTCGATGGGCATGGTGGCGGTCTTGACGGCCGGGTCGAAGTCCCAGCCCGGCACGATCGAGGGGATCTGGACGGTCGCCGTGACGGTGACCTCGTCGCCGCCCCTCGCCTCGGCGCAGTCGGTGCCGTCGGCCAGCCAGCTGCTGACGGCGTCGGCGCAGGCGGGCCCGGCGCCCTGGTCGAGGGAGGCGCTGCGCGCCCCGGCGCGGGCGGCGGTGCCGGCCTGCTGGGCGGTGTAGGCGATCAGGCCGAGCTGTACGGCGGCCATCGCGACGATGAGGAGGATCGGGATGAAGCCGAGGTACTCCAGGGCGGCCTGCCCCCGGTCCCGGCGGGTGCGGCGCTCGTACGGCATGTCGTACGGCATGTCAGCCCACCTCCTCCTCGACCGCGCCGGCGTGGCCGTTGACCTCGAAGGGGAAGTCGGCGGTGCCGGGGAAGAGAATGGGGACGTTCAGCTGCACGTCGGCGGTGACCATGCCGCCCCCCGTGGCGCAGTTCACCGTCGCGGCCCCCTTCCACGCGTCCGGCAGCTTGTCCAGTCCGGCTTCCTCGCAGGCACCCTGGCGTGCGTCCGGCGCCGTCGCCGTGCCCGCCCGTACCGCCTCGTCGGCAGCATTCCCCGCGAGGGTGAAGGTGTATCCCACGAGTACCAGCTGCCACAGGACCACCAGCGTGATCAGTATGGTCGGTGTCATGCCGAGGAACTCGACGGTGACCTGGCCCCGGTCGCGGTCCCGTATGTGCCCGGGTACGGGCCGTGTTCCGGTCCGTGTTCTCATCCCCCTGCCTCCTTCCGGCGCCGGAAGCTGACCGCTCCCCGGTCGCCGCGCAACCGGCCCGCCTTGGGGGCGCCCTCGACGCTCTTGACCAGGCCGAGTTCGCCGGCCAGCCCCCACAGGGCCTGCTTCACCGTGCTCTTGGCCTCGAGTTCGTGGACGCGGCCGGCGTCCACGACGGACTGCAGTTCCTTGTAGTGCGCGGGGATCGTCGTGGCGGCGACCGCCGTGCCGGTGATCTTCTGGATCAGCGGCGGCTGGATCTCCGTCGCCCGCGAGTGACGGTTGACGACGATCGTGGTCTCCTCGGCCTTGCGGATCTGGAGCCGGTCCCACATGCGCACCGCCCGCTTGGCCCCGCGCACGGCGATCACGTCCGGGGTGGTGACCAGCAGGGCAGTGTCGGCCATCTCCACCGCGGCCGCCCCGGCGCCGCTGAGCTGGGCCCCGCAGTCGATGACCACGACCTCGTAGCGGGAGCGCAGGGCGCTGACGATCTGGCGGGTGGCGCGGTCGGTGACGTCCTCGCCGCGTTCGCCCTCGGCGGGGGCGAGCAGCAGGGCGACGCCGGTGTCGTGGCGGAAGACGGCGTCGGCGAGGACCCGCGGGGATATGTCGTTGACCGCGGCGAGGTCGACGACCGAGCGGCGGAACTGCACGTCCAGGAAGGACGCGATGTCGCCGGTCTGCAGGTCCATGTCGACCAGTGCGGTGGCGCGGCCGGACGCCTGGGCGGCGAGGGCGAGCTGGATGGCGGTGAGGGTGGTGCCGACCCCGCCCTTGGCGCCGCAGACGGTGACGACGGTGCCGCCGACGCCGGTGAAGACGTCACCACCGGTGCCCAGGTGGCGCCGTACGCCGATGGACCACTGGGCGACGGCCTGGACGCGGCTGGCGAGTTCCTCGTAGCTCAGCGGCAGGGCCACCAGGCCGCGGGCGCCGTAGTCCATGGCGGCCTGGAAGAGGCCGGGGCTGGCGTCGGAGGTGACGAGGATGACGCCGACGGCGGGGAACCGCAGGGCGACCTCGCGGATCAGCTCCAGCGCCGGGACGGGGCCGATCCGTTCGTGCACCACCACGACCTCGGGCAGCTCGTCGACGGACTCGGCGGCCAGGCGCGCCAGGGTGTCGATGAGCTGCGTGGAGTCGACCACCGGGGCCACCGGCTCGGCGTCCGGGAGCTGGCTGAGCAGGGTGGTGATGGACCGGATGGCGTCCGCGTCGCCGACTGCCGGGAGGATCCTGGTGGACATGCGGGCCTCTCACTTGTCCTTCGCGAGTTCGTACGTCCGCTGTGAGTCGGGCACGGTGGTGTCGCTGCCGGGGGCGACCAGGGCGAGCCGGACCCGCTGGGCGAACGACTCGGCGTAGGTGATGCGCTGGGCGTCGATGGTGGACAGCGCGAAGGTGATCGGGACGGCGTCGGTGGGCTGCCGGCCGCGGTCGTTCTCGTCGGGCTTCAGCGGGGTGAGCCTGCCGACGTCGAGGACTTTGGCGTTGGTTACGATGATCTTGGACTGAGCGGGGTCACCCTCACGCTCTCCGTCGAAGGTGGCGTACACGTTGACGGTCGAACCCGGCGTGATCTTGCCGGCGACGCCGGTCGCCGCATCGATCATGATGGCGACCTCTTGCTGCCCGGGCTGCAGAGCGGGCTGATCCACGATCATGTCGCTCTGCAGCAGGGAGCCCTTCTGCAGGGTGGTGACGGCGATCTTGCCCTCGATGTCGCCGAGGTCGGTGACCGCGTTGTCGGACAGCCAGCGCTCGGGCATCTTGATCTTCTCGAACTGGCCCGTGTTGAGCGCGGTATAGGGCGGGACATCGGATTTCAGCCGGTACGCGGTGACCTCGGGGCCGACCTTGGACTTCACGTCGCTGATGACGGACAGCACGCCGGCGAAGGCGCCGAGGGCGCACAGGACCGACAGGATCAGGAGTATCACGCCGCGGCGCTGACGGGAGTTCATGAACCGTACAACCTCATTGGGGATATCGGTCGAGCGGAATCGGTGGGTGTCGCGGGCGGGCGCTCAGGCCCGCTGGGCGAGCGGATGCCCTTCGGGGACGGGTGACGTGGCGGAGCAGAAGACGCAGCGGTCGCCGATGACCTCGATGCCGCACCAGTGGCAGGCGCCGCGCCGGACGGACGTGACCAGTTGGTAGAGGACGGACAGGTCGGGCAGATACGTGCAGAACTCGATGAGCTTGCCGGTGCCCCACCAGCCCGGGGACTCGGCGGGCAGCGGCGTCTCGCGCAGTCCCTGCACGTTCCAGGACGGGGCGAGGGTGGAGGTCACCCAGTCGGACTGGAGCTGGCCCTTGGCGACCAGCATCCAGGTGCCGAACTCCGGCCCGTCCAGCTTGGCCTCCGGCCCCAGGCGGACCAGTTGGGGCTGGGGATGGGCGAGGACGGCGAACTGGCTGCCGGGCACCCAGGATCTGGCGTGCTGCTTCAGGTCCACGGGGACCCGGTCGAGCCGGGCGACCGAGGCGAGCAGCGCGCCGGAGTGGATGTAGTGGACGAGCAGCCGGCCGGCCGAGGCGAGGACGCCGGGGCCGAGGTCGCAGGAGGCGAGCTGGCGCAGCTGGCGGACCAGGGCGGCGAGCCCCAGCGGCGGCAGGTCCGGGGTGAACAGGGCGATGCGGTCGCTCTCCAGCAGCGAGCGCAGGGTGTGCAGCCGCCGCTGGACGGCGGTGGGCGTGGCCCGGGAGCAGACGACGATGACGTGCCCGGCCTGCTCGACCAGCAGCTGCAGTTCGGTCAGTGCCTGTTCCAGCGGGCGGGTGCCGATGTCCTTGAGCACCACGGCAGGCAGCGTCCGGTCGTCCTGCGGCGGCAGCACCATGTCGGCACTGGTCACGGCGATGGCAGTTGGCACGCGCAGCTCCCCGTTCTCCCCTAGCCCTCGGTGCACCGGGTGTGACGCCGGAGCACCCTGATGACTTCGCTGCGTGACTACCTCAGCACTGTATCCACGGCCCTGTGACCGTAGAACAGCGATTGTGTAGCTGAACAGCAACTGCCGTTGCACAAGGTGCGGCAAAACGGGGCAGGTTGAGCATCTCGCCGGTCCGGTTCGGCCCCTCGGGGGACGGCGCCGAACGCACCGGCTTGACGCTGGGCCCCGCTTTGGGCCCCGGGGCCCACGCTTCCCACCCGTCGTCCTCCTTACGCTCGCCCAGCACCGAGGACACGGGAGAGGGGGCGAGGCGGATGAACCGTTCAACACGGGCGAGTTGGGGCGATCGCGGGGCCACCGGGACCGAGTACCTCGGGATGATCGTGGTCACCGTGGCGATCGTGCTGGCGGTGTCGGCGACCGGCGTCGGGCAGCTGATCCACGACGAGATCGCCGCGCTGGTGTGCCGGGTGACCGGTGGCGGGAACTGCGGCGGAGGCGACAACACGGCGGAAAAGCCGCTCACCGACGCCGATTTCGAGCCGACGTTGTGTCAGGTGTCGTCCGTAACGGACAAAGCGGGCTCCAAGGCGAAGATCTTCTTCTTCGAGATCGGCCGGGAGTACGGCTTCCAGGAACAGCGGCTGCAGGCGAAGAACGACGTCAACGGCGACGGCAAGGTCGACGACAAGGACCAGGTGGTGTACCTGACGTTCACCGACGCCGCCTCGGTCGCCGCGAAGAAGGACTTCAAGCCCGGGATGAAGGTGGGCCGTTTCGGCACCGACACGGTCGAACTGGGCGCCGGCATCAAGGTCACCAACGGCGACACCTGGGTGTTCGAGAGCGCGGAGGAGGCGGAACGGTTCCGCGAGGACGTGGAGAAGCTGCAGATGTACGAGATGCGGCGGACCATGCCCGGCGGCGCGGAGGCCAGCCTCGGCGACAGCATCCTCTACCTCTTCGGCACCGGGCCGCTGAAGGAAGAGGAGGAGACCCGGGAGCGGGTCGAGGCGAACCTCGGCGGCAACCGGCAGATCACCTACGGCAAGGTGGGCCTCGACGCCTCGGCGTCGGCCGGCCTGAAGCTGTCCGCGGGCGACGAGCGCAAGCTGAGCGCGGCACTCGGCGGCAACTTCAAGTACTCCCCCGAGATCACCTGGACCGACAACGCCTACAAGGGCACCAAGTCGTACACCTACTCCTCCTCCATCGAGTACGGCACCAAGGCCGGCTACGAGGCCGGCCCGATCAGCGGAGACTACTCGGCCAGCACCACCCAGACCGGCACGGTCACGGTCACCTACGACAAGAAGACCGGCAATCTGGTCCGCATCGACATGACCCGCACCGTGGAGCGGGGCGGCCGGCGGGACGGCGCCAGGGTCGGCGGCGACAACGGCAAGGAGGGCGACGACAAGCGGGGCGGCAGCGTCGGCGCGAAGGGCACCGACTCCAGCACCGGCATCGAGATCGTCACCACCTCCGTCTCCTTCGACCCGGGCAAGGCCGGCGACCGCGACCGGGCGATCGCCGAGCGGTGGCTGGACAGCACGAACGAGCAGGTGGGGGCGCCGTTCCGGTACATGTTCGGTTCGGACGACCTCACCCCGGTCAAGCGGCCCGGCGCCGACGACCCCTTCGGGCAGCTGGTGTTCGACAAGGGGCGCTCCAGCCGGATGACGTACACCGGTGAGGTGAACGCCGCCGAGTACGGCTTCGAGCTGAACCTCGGGCTCAGCCTCGGGATGACGGTCAGCACCGAGCAGAAGAAGGAGACCCTGACCGACGCGGAGTTCCTCGGCGCACCCCGCGGGGACCGCCGCTCCTACATTCCCTACAGCTACTGTGCGAACTGACCGGACAAGGAGCCCCACATGCCCTCACTCTCGATGCCCGGCCGCACACCGACCGGCCGTACCCTGGCCAGCCGCGTCCCGGCCCGCCGCCCCTTGATCGGCCACACCTCGACCGGCCGCCCGCGGATGAGCCGCTTGCTCGGCCGCTCCTGCGCGGCGGCCGGACTGCTCGCCCTGCTGCTGACCGCCTGCGGCAACGGCTCGTCCTCGTCCTCCTCGTCGGCCGAGGTGCCGGACGGCTGGCGGACCCTCGAGACTCCGCGCGTCTCGGTCGCGTACCCGGAAGGCTTCCGGGAGCAGGGCGACGCCGAACGCAGCAAGCACAACGCCGCCGCCGCCGAACTGCGCGAGGACGGCCGCACCGTCGCCCTGATCACCGTGCAGCTGGGCTTCACCCGGGCGAACTCCGCCGAACAGGCGGCCATCGCCGCGGAGGCCGGCATCCAGCTGGGAGCCGATGTCGAGAGCACCAAGGAGGTCGAGCTGTCCGGCACGGACGACGCCCGTCGCATCGACTTCACCTTCAAGGCGACCGGCGAGGGCGGCGGCCCGGCCAAGGGCGCCACGGTCGAGGGCGTCATCCTCACCGGGCTGGACTCCAAGCAGGAGACCTTCGCGGTACGCATCGACGCCCAGCGCGGGAAGCTGGCGGACGTCGATCTGAAGCGGATCGTCGACTCGGTGGAGGTGCGGTAGCCATGGCCGTCGACGCACCGGTCAGGCCCGCCCCGGCGTTCATACGGGCCTGGGCGGCCGGAGTGATCGTCCTGGTGGCGACGGAGGTGCTCCAGGCGTCACTGGTGAACGACCACCTGGTGGGCCCCGAGGGCGTCCGCTCCTTCGGCGCCGCCCTGGGCCTGGTCCACCTGCCCAACCTGGTGTGCGTGGTCCTGGCGACCTGGGCGGCGGCCCGGATGCACCCGGAGCCGTGGCGGGACGTTCCCTGGCAGCATGCGGTGGCGGCATGCGCGGTGCCGGTCGCGGCCCAGATCCTGTCCCTGACCCTCCACCACGAGCGGGGCGGCCTCGGAACGCTGGGCTTCTGGATGTCCACGGGGGTCCTGCTGGCGGGCTGCGCGCTGGGGATGCTGGTGGACGGGTGGCGGGAGGAGAGCAGGTAGGTCCGCTGCTTGCGCGATCACTGCCCGGTTGTCGGCAGGGACCGATCGGCGCCGCGGCGGCGGGGGCGTCGGATGCCGACCGGTCCAGGAGTTGACGCGTACCGACCACTTGACACCGCAATTGGTCTGGACCAACTTGGTTGCAGCGATGGCCACCGCTCCCCTTCCCCACTCCCCCACCGGAGGCCTCAGTGGACCTCGTACACAGACGGTTCGGACGACGCAGGCGGGTGTGGGCGGCGGCCGTCACTGCCGCGCTCGCCCTCTCCTTCGCGGGTCTGGGCGCGAACCCGGCGTCCGCGGCCGACGTCAACAACGCCAGGAACGCCGGCTTCGAGTCGGGCCTGAGCAACTGGACCTGCTCCGCGAACAGCGGGACGACCGTCTCCTCCCCCGTGCACGGCGGCACCGCCGCGCTCAAGGCGACGCCCGCCGGGCAGGACAACGCGCGATGCAGCCAGACCGTGGCCGTGAAGCCCAACTCCACGTATCAGCTGAGTGCTTGGGTGCAGGGCGGCTATGCGTACCTGGGCGTGACCGGCACGGGGACCACGGACGTGTCGACCTGGACGCCGGACTCCGGCAGCTGGAAGCAGCTGACGGCCGGCTTCACCACCGGGTCCTCCACCACCTCGGTGACGGTCTACACCCACGGCTGGTACGGCCAGCAGCCGTACTACGTCGACGACCTGTCGGTGTTCGGGCCCGACGGGGGCGGCGGCGGTGACCCGGAGCCGACCGTCCCGGGCACGCCGGGCGGGCTGAGCGTCTCCGGCACGACGACGAACTCCGTTTCCTTGAAGTGGAACACGGTCTCGGGTGCGACCGGCTACACCGTCTACCGGGACGGCTCCAAGGTGACGGCGGTGACCGGCACCTCGGCCACGATCACCGGGCTCGAGCCCTCCGCCTCGTACTCCTTCCAGGTGGCGGCCACCAACGCGGCGGGCGAGTCGGCGAAGTCGGCGGCGGTCACGGCCCGCACCGAGGACCGGGACAGCGGCGGCGGCGGTGATCTGCCGCGGCACGCGGTGACGGGCTACTGGCAGAACTTCAACAACGGCGCCGCGGTCCAGCGGATCTCGGACGTCTCGGACCAGTACGACATCATCGCGGTCGCCTTCGCGGACGCCACCGGCACGCCGGGCGCGGTCACCTTCAACCTGGACACGGCGGGTCTGGGCGGCTACACCGTCGGCCAGTTCAAGGCGGACGTCCGGGCCAAGCAGGCCGCCGGCAAGAAGGTCATCATCTCGGTGGGCGGCGAGAAGGGCACCGTCTCGGTGAACGACTCGGCCTCCGCGACCAACTTCGCCAACTCGGTCTACTCCCTGATGCAGGAGTACGGCTTCGACGGCGTGGACATCGACCTGGAGAACGGTCTCAACGCCACCTACATGACGCAGGCGCTGCGCGCGCTGTCCGCGAAGGCGGGACCGTCGATGATCCTGACGATGGCGCCGCAGACCATCGACATGCAGTCGACGTCGAACTCCTACTTCCAGACCGCGCTGAACGTGAAGGACATCCTCACGGTCGTCAATATGCAGTACTACAACAGCGGTTCGATGCTGGGCTGCGACGGCAAGGTCTACAGCCAGGGCTCGGTGGACTTCCTGACCGCGCTGGCCTGCATCCAGCTGGAGGGCGGCCTCGACCCGTCCCAGGTGGGCCTGGGCCTGCCGGCCTCGACCCGGGGCGCGGGCAGCGGCTACGTGGCGCCCTCGGTGGTGAACGCCGCCCTGGACTGCCTGACCCGCGGCACCAACTGCGGCTCCTTCAAGCCGTCGAAGACCTACCCGAGCCTGCGCGGCGCGATGACCTGGTCCACCAACTGGGACGCGACGGCGGGCAACGCCTGGTCGAACGCGGTGGGTCCGCATGTGCACGCACTGCCGTGAGGTTCTCGGACGTGTGAGGCTGTGCCCCTGAGGCACAGCGTGCGAACTGCGCCCCTGCCCGCCGCACTTGGCGGGCAGGGGCGCACGCGGTTACTGCCGGCGGGGCTCCTCAGAGCGTCTCCTGAAGCCAGTCGAAGACGACCGACTGCCGCCAGCGGGCGACCGGGAACGCGGCGAGCGCCGGCGTGCCGTGCCGGAAGTCCAGGTCGTTGCCGGGCCGCCGCAGCACGGGCGGCGGCTCCCACGGCTGCCACAGCGGATCGCCTCGCCGGTCGTTCGAGGAGTCACGAGCTTCGCCGGACGACGCCATCACCGGCCGCCCGGACGGCTCGGTGGCCCCGCCCCGGTAGGTTCGCTCACGTCCCCTCGAACGGGGTGGACCGGGAGACACGCGCAGGGGAGACGTGCATGGCCCTCATTCACCGCACCACCATGACGCCCACCAAGCTGGAGCTGCTCACCGGCTGGCTGCCGAAGCAGAGCTGGTACGCCGGGGACACCGGGCAGCCGGAGCCGGCGAGGGCGGGCGGGTTCCGGCTGGACGATCCGGCGGGCGAGGTCGGCATCGAGTTCATGGTCGTGACGGACTCGGCCGGGAAGGAGCCGGTGGCGTATCTGGTGCCGTTGAGCTATCGGGGGGCGGCGCTGGAGGGCGCGGCGGACGAGGCGCTGATCGGGACCGCCGAGCACGGTGTTCTGGGCACGCGGTGGGTGTACGACGGTCTTCAGGACCCGGTGGTGCGGGAGCAGTTGCCGGCTCTGCTGCGTGGTGAGGCGGTGCCGCAGCATCAGTCCGAGAGCAACACACCCGATCCGTCCGTCACCGTGCACGGCACCTGCCCCACCGGGGAGCCCGAGGTCCGGGTGAACCGGGTGCTGCGCCCGGGAGAGCACCCGCACACGACGTCCGCGTATGTGGTGGCCGGGTGGACCTGGCCGGACGGGACGGGGGCGCGGGCTGTGTTCGCCGTCACGTGAAACATTTCGCCGGGTTCAGCGCATCAGAAAGGTGAGAGCGGCCCGGGGAACGACGGGGGATCGACGGGGGGGATGGCGGAATGGGGCTGGGGCAGAGGGAGGGGGCGGGGCGTGCGGCGGGGTACTCCGAGTTCGCCTCGGCGCGGGCCGGGCACCTGTACCGGTCCGTCTGTCTGCTGACGACCGCGCGGTGGTCGTGCTGCGGTACTGGGAGGACCGGTCGTGGAGCGTCGACACCCTGCGCCCGGACGGGTTGCGGGTGGTGATCAGCGCGTTCAACTCCGGTGACCAGCACGAGGACGCCACCCGGGACGCCCCCGCGCTGAGCATCGCGGAGCTGCGCGAGATCGCCGTCAGTTCCGAGTGGGACCGGCTGGGGTGACGGACAGAACCCTCATGAGGAGAACCCCGGCTAGAAGAACTCCGACCACGGCTGGTCCCAGATCTGCTTGATGCACAGCACCAGGAACAGCAGCCCGGCGACGGTCAGCATGGCGTTGCTGAGCAGGCCGTTGCGCCATTCGCCGGGCGTGCGGGAGGAGTTGAGGAGCCAGATGAGGGTGAGGGCCAGGAAGGGCATGAAGGCCGCGCCCAGCACGCCGTAGATGATGACCAGGCGGAAGGGCTGGCCCTCGAAGAGGAGGATCATCGGCGGGAAGGTCAGCCAGAGCAGGTAGGCGCGGAAGGGCCAGGACTTCTCGCGGGCGCCGGAGGCGATCTCCTCGCCCCTCGACTCGGCGGCCTTGCGCCGGCCTCGGGTGACGAAGTCGGTGAACATCAGGCTCACGCCGTGCCACACGCCGATCAGCGAGGTGAAGGACGTGGCGAAGAAGCCGATCAGGAAGAACTTGGCCGTCGCGGTGCCGTACTCCTTCTCCAGCATGTCGCCCAGCTGCAGCAGGCCCTTGTCGCCGCTGGCGATGGCCACATGGGCGGAGTGGAGCAGTTCGGCGCCGACGATGAGCATGGCGACGACGAACACACCGGTGGTGATGTAGGCGACCCGGTTGTCCAGCCGCATCACCTTCATCCAGCCGGTGTCGGTCCAGCCCTTGGCGTTCACCCAGTAGCCGTAGGCGGCGAGGGTGATGGTGCCGCCGACGCCGCCGATCAGGCCGAGGGTGTTGAGGATGGAGTCCTCCGCGTCGGGCAGCACCGGCAGCAGCCCGGCGAAGGCGTCGCCCAGGTTCGGGGTGACACGGACCGCCAGATAGACGGTGACCACGAACATGACGCCCACCAGGACCGTCATGACCTTCTCGAACACCGCGTACTGGTTGAACCAGACGAACAGCAGCCCGACCAGCGCGCAGGCGATGCCCCACCATTCGAGGTCCATGATGCCGGGGAAGAGCGCCTGGAGCGGCAGCGCGCTGGACGACATGGCGGCCGCGCCGTAGACGAAGCCCCAGATGACGACGTAGACGCCGAAGAACCAGGTGGTCCAGCGACCGAGGCCGGCCCAGCCGTCGAAGAGGGTGCGGCCGGTGGACAGGTGCCAGCGTCCGGCCGCCTCGGCGAGGGAGATCTTCACGATGCAGCCGATGACGGCGGCCCACAGGAGGGTGTAGCCGAAGTTGCTGCCCGCGATCAGCGTGGCGACCAGGTCACCGGCGCCGACGCCGGTCGCGGCCACGACGATTCCGGGGCCGATGTATCTCCAGCTGCTTCTGCGGGGCCCGGAGCCCGCTTCGGCCCCTGCTCCGGTGTCCTGGGTGTTTCCCGTGTGTCCCGTGGTGTCCGCCATGGGGGTCAAGAAATCCCATGCGGGGCGGCGGGACAAGAGGGCCTGCGGGGATCTTCACCGGATGTGCCTGACCGTGTGACCGAAAACCCGCAGGCGCACCGAAACCCGCGCGCGTCTTGAGGGGAGCGGACCCCGGCGTCTCCCCGACGGCGGGCTCGGCGCGTCTCCGACCCCGGGCTCGGCGCGTCTCCGACGGCGGGCTCGGCGCCTCTCCCCCATCGCCCCAGTGCATCTTCTCCCCCGATCACCCTTGGCATTGATACCCCCATGGGGTATACAGGATCTGTGATGGAGATACCCCCCTGAGGTATCAAGCGCCAAGTGAGGGAGCGCACCGATGGCCACCACCGTCCCGGACCGGACCACCGAGGTCGAACTCGCGATCGGCGGCATGACCTGCGCCTCGTGCGCCGCGCGGTGGCCGCCGAGGTCGGCATCGACGAGGTGATCGCCGAGGTGATGCCGGAGGACAAGGCCGGGATCGTCAAGCGGCTGCAGGACGAGGGCCGTACGGTCGCCATGGTCGGCGACGGGGTCAACGACGCCGCCGCGCTCGCCCAGGCCGACCTGGGGCTGGCGATGGGCACCGGGACGCACGCGGCCATCGAGGCCGGCGACCTCCCTCGTCGTCGGCAACAGCCTGCGACTGCGCCGGTTCGAGGCCGCGCGATGACCACCCGCCGGGCCCTCATGGGACACGCTCAGGAAGGGAACCCGAGAACCATGGACCACACCGAGCACGGGCACCCCGGCCCCGTGCACACCACCGGGCACGGGCACAGCGACCACGGAAACGGCTCCCACGACGGCCACGGGGCTCACGGACGGGGCGGTGCCTCCTGGAAGACCGCCGTGATGGCGACCCTGCACTGCCTGACCGGCTGCGCCATCGGCGAGATCCTCGGCATGGTCATCGGCACCGCCCTGCTGTGGGGCAATGTCCCGACCATGGTGCTGGCGATCGCGCTGGCGTTCCTGTTCGGCTACTCGTTCACCCTGTTCGCCGTCGTGCGGGCCGGGGTGAGCCTGAAGAACGCGGTCCGGGTCGCGCTCGCCGCCGACACCGTCTCCATCGCCGTGATGGAACTGGTGGACAACGCCGTCGTCGCCCTCACCCCGGGCGCGATGGAGGCCGGACTGGCCGACGGGCTGTTCTGGTACGCGCTCCTCGGCGGCTTCGCCGTGGCGTTCGTGATCACCACACCGATCAACAAGTGGATGATCGGCCGCGGCAAGGGGCACGCGGTGGTGCACGCGTATCACTGAGCCGCGGCCGATCCCCTACTCGGCGCCGGCGCCGGCCTTCCGGTCGGCGCCGCTCTCCGTCCCGGCGCCCGCCTCGGCCTTCGCGTCCGCGTCCTTCGCGTCGGCGCCGGCTTCCTGGCCGTCCTTGTCCTCGGCGTCCGCCTCCTCGGCTCCGCCGTCGTCGAAGTACACGTCGAGGACCTTGTCCAGCCCGGCGTCCCACTCCGCGAAGCGGCTGCGGGACGGGGCCTCGATCTCGATCGGGTACCAACGGCGTTCCGGTGTATGGACGGTGACGGTGTATCGCTTCCCGAAGCGGGCGACCGACGTCTCCACCGCCCCGATCTCGTCCCAGCGGAACTCGCACTCCTGGTCGTCCAGCCGCAGCCGGATGCCGCGGTGGTCGGCGAGGATGCGGGCGCGGCGGTCGGACGCCTCGAAGACCGGTCCGTCGGGGGCCGGTTCCTCCTCCTCGGGGGCCTGCTCCTCCTCGGCCGGCGGCTCGGACGCCGTCGCGTCCTCCTCGGCCTCCTCGACCGGCTCCTCGGGCTCCTCCGCCCCGGCGTCCTCCTCGCGCCCGGAGACGGGTGAGGAGAGCCCGGGGATGAAGGCCGGGTCGAAACCGGCGCCTTCCAGGGGCTGACTGCTCGAACCTATGCGCTGCTCCACAGCGGAGCAGTATGGTCGACAAACCTGTGCCCGGCCCAGCCAGCCCCTGCTTCGTTATACGGGCTTCGCCGGCACCGTCATACGAACAGGCTCAGTGCCGCCGCGACCGCGAAGCCCGCGACCGACAGCACGCTCTCCAGGACGGTCCACGTCTTGAGGGTGTCCCGTTCGCTGATGCCGAAGTACTTGGCCACCATCCAGAAGCCGCCGTCGTTGACGTGCGAGGCGAAGATGGAGCCCGCGGAGATGGCCATGATGACGAGGGCGATGAACGCCTGGGAGTGGTCGCCCTCGGCCAGCAGGGGGGCCACGATGCCGGCCGTGGTCACGATCGCCACGGTGGCCGAGCCCTGGGCGACCCGCAGCACCAGGGAGATCAGGTACGACAGCACGATGACCGGCAGGCCGACGTCGTTGAAGGTGTCGGAGAGCGCCTGGGCGACCCCGCTGGCCTTGAGGACGGCGCCGAAGACGCCGCCCGCGCCGACCACCAGCAGGATGTTGCCGACCGGCTTGAGGGAGGACGTCGAGACGGCCTCCAGGGACTTGCGGGACCAGCCGCGGCGGATGCCGAGCAGGTAGTAGGCGAGGAACAGGGCGATGGTCAGGGCCACGAAGGGGTGGCCGAAGAACTCGATCACCGAGCGGAGGGTGGAGGGGTCCAGGGCGATCGAGGAGAAGGTCGCGGCGAGGATCAGCAGCAGCGGCGTGCCGATGATGCCGAGGACCGTGCCGAGCGGCACCGGGGTCTCGCGGGGCTCGACGCCGGAGGCCCGCTGCTCCTCGACCACGGCCCGCCGGGCGTCCTCGGCGGCCTCGACCATGTCCTGGGGCACGTCGACGAAGATGCGCCGGCCGATCCAGGCCGAGTAGACCCAGGCGGCGATCACGGCGGGGATGCCGCAGACGATGCCCATGAGGATGACCCAGCCGAGGTCCACATGGAGCAGTCCGGCGGCGGCCACCGGGCCGGGGTGCGGGGGCAGGAAGGCGTGGGTGACGGAGAGTCCGGCGAGCAGCGGCAGGCAGTACAGGAGGATGGACCTGCCGGAGCGCTTGGCGGCGGCGTAGACGATCGGCGCGAGCACGAAGATGCCGACGTCGAAGAAGACCGGGATGCCGAAGATCAGGCCGGTCAGGCCCATGGCGAGCGGGGCGCGCCGCTCCCCGAACAGACCGAGCAGCCGGGACGCCAGCACCTCGGCGCCGCCGCTGACTTCGAGGATCGCGCCGAGCATGGTGCCCAGACCGATGATGATGGCGACGTGGCCGAGGATGCCGCCCATGCCGGACTCGATGGTGGAGACGGCGTCGGACTTCTGCACGGTGCCGAAGAGTTCGGTGACCGACAGTCCCGCCAGCAGGCCGACGGCTATGGAGACGCCGAGCAGCGCGACGAACGGCTGGAGGCGGACCCTGATGATGAGGAAGAGCAGCAGGGCTATGCCGAGGGCGGCGACGGTGAGCAGCCCGGCGGTGCCGTCGATGAGCAGGAGCAGGCCGCCGGTGTGGGGTGGGGTCTCGGGGGCGGGGGCCGAGGCGGCGAGGTGAAGGGATGAGAAGGACATACGGGGGTCCTCTGGGTAAGGGCATGGTGCTTTCGGGCAGGGGGGATCGCGGCACGGCGCCCCTGGGGTGCCGGGCGCCGCGCCGGACGGCGTGTGTGCCTGCGGGGTGAGGGGGTGTCAGTCGAGAACGGCGAGTGCGTCGATCTCGATGAGGAGGCCGGCGGGGAGACCGACGTAGACGGTCGTGCGGGCCGCAGGGGGCTGGGTGAGGCCCTGCTCCTCGAAGTAGGCGTTGTAGATCTCGTTCATCTCCGCGAAGTGGTCCACGTCGGTGAGGTAGACGCGGATCATCATCACGTCGTCCCAGGTCGCGCCGCCCTCCTCGAGGACGGCCTTGACGTTGGCGAGGGTCTGCAGGGTCTGCTCGCGCAGGGTGGGGCCGGCGGGGGTGGGGGCCTTGCCCTCCTCGGCGGGGAGGAACCCGACCTGGCCGGCGACCTGGAGGATGTTGCCCTTGCGCACGCCGTGCGAGAACTTCGCCGGCGGGGTGGTGTGGGTCTTCGGGGTGAGCGCGGTCTTCTCGGTCATGGCGTGTCCTTGTCGGGGCGGTGCACGGGCGTTCTGCCGGAGTACTCGCCGCTGATCGCGTCCGCGGTACGGCGCACCAGCGGGAGCAGGGTGAGGAGTTCGTCGGCGGTCACCACGACGTTCGGCGCGGAGACCGACATGGCGGCGACCACCCGGCCGTCGGCGCCCCGGATGGGGGCGGCGACGCAGTTGATGGACTCCTCGTGGCCGCCGAGGTCGGTGGCCCAGCCCTGTTCGCGCACCTTGGCCAGCTCCTTGAGGAAGGCCTCGGCGTTCGGTGTCGAACGGGGCGTGTACATGGGGTAGTCGAGCTTCTCGGCGAGGGCCCGCCGCTCGGGCTCGGGCAGGTCGGCGAGGAGGAGCTTGGCGACGGCGGCGACGGTGATGGCGACGGGCTTGCCGATGCGGGAGTACATGCGCACCGGGTAGCGGCTCTCCACCTTGTCGATGTAGAGGACCTCGTTCTCCTCGTACACCGCGAGGTGCACGGTGTGTCCGCACTGTTCGTTGAGGCGCACCAGGTGGGGGTGGGCGATCTCGCGGACGTCGAGGTTCTCCATGGCCTCCTGGGCGAGGGCGAAGAGGCGGGCGCCGAGGCGGTAGCGCTGGTCGGACTGGCGGTAGACCAGGCCGTGTTCGTGGAGGGTGCGCAGCAGGCGCAGGGCGGTGGACTTGTGCACGCCGAGGCGGTCGGCGACCTGGCCGAGGTCGGCGGGGCCCTCGGCGAGCAGCGGCAGGATGCTCAGCGCGCGGTCTACGGTCTGGCTCATGGGGTGCGTACCTCCTCGTCGGCCCGTTCCACGGCGGCCGTCCAGCCGGGGCCGAGTCGCAGTCTCCCCCACTCGGTGTCGTCGAGGGCGGCGAGGCGGGCGGTGAGCGCCGCGGGCGGGGGCGGTGCGAGGTCGCCGGGGGTGGTGAGGGCGGCGGCCGCCCACAGGTGCCCGTAGCGCAGCCGCTGCCGTACGGGCAGTCCGCGCAGGGTGGCGGAGAGGAATCCGGCGGCGAAGGCGTCCCCGGCGCCGACGGTCGCCACGACATCGACGGCGAGGGCGGGGACGGAGGTGCCCTGGGCCGGGACGGAGGTGCCCTGGGCCGGCGGGGCCCCGTGGAAGGCCTCCGCTCCCTGGGCGCCGCGCTTGACGACCAGCGTCTCCGGCTCCGGCAGGGCCCTTCTGATCGCCTCCGCGCCGCCGGTGATGCCCCAGGCCTCCTCGGCCTCGTCCTCGCCGACGAAGACGATGTCGGCGCGGCGGGCCAGGTCGAGCAGGATGCGGGGGCCCTCGGGGTGCTGCCACAGGCCTGCCCGGTGGTTGACGTCGAAGGAGATCAGCGGGCGGTCCGGGCGGGGCGCGGTGAGTTCGCCGAGCAGGTCGCGGCAGCCGTCGGAGAGGGCGGCGGTGATGCCGGACAGGTGCAGGATGCGCCCCTGCAGTGCGGCGTCGGCGGGCACGTTCGCCGGGGTCATGGCGGAGGCGGCCGAGCCCGCGCGGTAGTACGCCACCTCGTGGGCGTCGGTCGCGCGGTCGCCCGCGGTGCGGAAGTAGATGCCGGTCGGGCGGTCCGGGTCGCGCCGCACCCGGGAGACGTCGACGCCGTGCCCGGCGATGGCCGCGAGGAGGTGGTCGCCGAAGGGGTCCGCGCCGACCCTGCTGATCCAGCGGGCCGTGTGCCCGGCTTCGGCGAGCATGCACGCGGTGTTGGATTCCGCGCCGCCGATCCCACGATGGAAGGACGGCACCTCGGCGAGGCGGCCCGGTACGGAGGGCCGGAACGTCACCATGGACTCGCCGAGCGCCACGACGTCCACGCCGCGGGCGGGGTCAGAAGGTCCGGTGACGGTCACGATGGCGGGGCTCCTTGTCGCCTGGGATGCTGCGGTGTCCGTTGACCCCGCGTGGCCGAGATGTTAGACAGCGGTGAGCGACATACGCAATGAGCGTTGCACCAAGCGCAACGTCCCTGATCGGGAGGTTCCCTATGGTCTCCGGCCCCGGCTCCGAAGCCCTCGCCCGACTCGCGGAGGAACGCGTCGACCACCGCTTCAGGGGCCTCCCGCCGGACGCCGAGGGCCTCACCGTGGGCGAGCTGGCCGCCCGGCGCCTCAACCTCTTCACCGACGGCTTCACCACGCCCGTGCCGGCACTGTCCGCCGAGCGCCTGGAGCACAACCTGAAGGTGATGGAGACGTACGCGGCCCGGCACGGCCTCGCCTTCGCCCCGCACGGCAAGACCTCCATGGCCCCGCAGCTGTTCCAGCGGCAGATCGAGCACGGGGCCTGGGGCATCACCCTGGCCGTGCCGCACCAGGTGCGGGTGGCGCGCGCGTTCGGCGTGCGGCGTGTGTTCCTCGCCAACGAGCTGGTCGACCCGGCGGCCCTGCGCTGGATCTCCGCGCAGCTGGACGCCGACGAGGACTTCCGGTTCATCTGCTACGTGGACTCGGTGCGCGGGGTGGAGCTGATGGACGCGGCGCTGAGCGGCGCCGGCCGCCCCGTGGACGTGGTGGTCGAGCTGGCCGCCGGTGAGGGCGCCCGGACCGGGGTGCGCACGGAGGCCGAGTGCGCCGCCGTCGCCGACGCGGTGGCCTCGGCGCGCGG
Source organism: Streptomyces thermocarboxydovorans (assembly GCF_039524635.1). Taxonomy (NCBI): domain Bacteria; kingdom Bacillati; phylum Actinomycetota; class Actinomycetes; order Kitasatosporales; family Streptomycetaceae; genus Streptomyces; species Streptomyces thermocarboxydovorans. Next base: position 68,296 of record NZ_BAAAGU010000004.1, read on the forward strand.
GCTGCGGCTGGTCGGCGTCGCCGGGTACGAGGGCGAGGTGCCGAAGGCCGACCCGGAGCGGGTGAGCGCCTGGCTGCGCCGGCTGGTCGCGCTGGCCGTGGAGTTCGACAAGGCCGGGCGGTTCGCCGGGCTGGACGAGATCGTGGTGAGCGCGGGCGGCAGCGCCTGGTTCGACGCGGTCGCCGACGCCTTCGCCGCGATCCCCGCTCTGTCCGCCCCGGTGCTGAAGCTGCTGCGCTCCGGCGCCTATGTCTCGCACGACGACGGGCACTACCGCAGGCTCACCCCGTTCAACCGGGTCCCCGAGGAGGGCGCCCTGGAGCCCGCGTTCCGGCTGTGGGCCCAGGTGGTCTCCCGGCCGACTGCGGAGCAGGCGTTCCTCAACGCGGGCAAGCGGGACGCGGCGTACGACCTGGATCTGCCGTTCGCCCAGGTGGTCCGGCGGGACGGGGCCGAGCGCCCGGCCGAGGGGATCACGGTGACCGCGCTCTCCGACCAGCACGCCTGGCTGCGCACCACCGCCGAGGCCGATCTGCGGGTCGGCGACTGGGTGGGGCTCGGGCTGTCCCACCCGTGCACCTCGTTCGACAAGTGGGTGCTGATCCCCGTCGCCGAGGCGGACGGCACGGTGACCGACTACATCCGTACCTTCTTCTGAGAGACCGGGGGAGACCGGCATGGAAGAGCTCGTCATACGGGACGCGGACGTCGTCGACGGCTCCGGGGAGCCGTCGTACCGGGCAGACGTGGTCGTCGACCGCGGACGGATCGTGTCCATCGTCAAGGAGGCCGCCGCGGCCGGCTGCCAGCGGCCGAAGGCCCGGCGCGAGCTGGACGCCGAGGGGCTGGTGCTCTCCCCCGGCTTCATCGACATGCACGCCCACAGCGATCTGGCGCTGCTGCGCGACCCCGACCACAGCGCCAAGGCCGCGCAGGGCGTGACGCTGGAGGTGCTCGGGCAGGACGGGCTGTCCTACGCGCCGGTCGACGACCGCACGCTGGGCGAGGTGCGCCGGGCCATCGCCGGCTGGAACGGCGCCGGGGACGACATCGACTTCGACTGGCGCACGGTCGGCGAATACCTGGACCGGCTGGACCGCGGCATCGCGGTCAACGCCGCCTACCTCGTCCCGCAGGGCACCGTGCGCGCGCTCGTCATGGGCTGGGAGGACCGCAGGGCCACGCCCGAGGAGCTTCAGCGGATGCGGGAGCTGGTCGCGGAAGGCATGGAGCAGGGCGCGGTCGGCATGTCCTCCGGGCTGACCTACCCGCCGGGCATGTACGCCGACGGCGCCGAACTCACCGAGCTGTGCCGGGTGGTGGCCTCCTACGGCGGCTACTACTGCCCGCACCACCGCTCCTACGGGGCCGGCGCCCTGGAGGCGTACGAGGAGATGGTGACGCTGGCCCGGCGGTCCGGCTGCCCGCTGCATCTGGCGCACGCCACCATGAACTTCGGCGTGAACAAGGGCCGGGCGCCCGAGCTGCTGGCCCTGCTGGACCGGGCGCTGGAGGCCGGCGCCGACATCAGCCTCGACACCTACCCGTACACGCCGGGCTGCACCACGCTGGTGGCGCTGCTGCCGAGCTGGGCGAGCGAGGGCGGGCCGGAGGCGGTGCTGAAGCGGCTCGCGGACGAGGAGACGGCCGAGCGGATCCGGCACGACCTGGAGGTGACCGGCTCGGACGGCTGCCACGGGGTGCCCGTGGAGTGGGAGACGATCGAGATCTCCGGGGCCGGTGACCCGGCGCTCGGCGAGTACGTGGGCCGCACCGTGCTTCAGGCGGCGCGGGAGCGGGGCGTAAGCCCCTGGACGGTCGCCCGTGAGCTGCTGCTGCGGGACCGGCTGGCGCCGACGATCCTGCAGCACGTGGGCCACGAGGAGAACGTGCGGGAGATCATGCGGCACCGGGTGCACACCGGCGGCTCGGACGGCATCCTCCAGGGCAGCAAGCCGCATCCCCGGGCCTACGGCACCTTCCCGCGCTACCTCGGTCACTATGTGCGCGAGGCGGGGGTGCTGTCGCTGGAGGAGTGCGTGGCGCATCTGACCTCGCGTCCGGCCGCGCGGCTGCGGCTGCCGGACCGGGGCCTGGTCCGCGAGGGGTACAAGGCCGACCTGGTGCTGTTCGACCCGCGGACGGTGGCCGCGGGGGCGACCTTCGAGGAGCCCCGGACGCTGCCGACCGGCATCCCGTACGTCCTGGTGGACGGGCAGTTCGTGATCGAGGACGGGCGGCGCACCGATGTGCTGGCCGGGCGGGCGGTGCGCCGGACTCCCCGGTGACCGCCCGCCCGCTCAGGTGGTGACGTGACCGCTCAGGTGGTGACGTGACTGCTCAGGCGGTGCCTACGGCTTGGGGACGAGGCAGCCGCTCGCGTTCAGGTCGAGCTTGCTGTCCGCGCCGAAGCAGGCCGGGAACAGGTAGGTCTGCTGGGCGTAGTTGATGCCCTTGCGGACCGTGACCTGGCCGTTCTCGTCGACCTCGCACGGGTTGTTGAGCGTGCAGCGCTCGCCGTCCTCGTTGCCGGTGTTGTTGACCGCGACCACCTTGCCGGTGGCGGTGTCGACGACCGGCGAGCCGGAGGTGCCCCCGATGGTGTTGCACTCGGGCGTGTAGCGGACCGAGTCCTTGAAGGTCCAGTCGCCTTCCTTCAGGCGGTAGGCGAAGCCGTCGACGGAGCAGTTGTAGATCCGCCTCCAGTAGCCGGAGACCACGCTGATGGAGGTCCCGGCCGCGGGGCGGCTGTCGTCGACGGTGAGCGCGTCGATGCCGTAGGAGCTCTTGATCTGGGCGTAGCTGGTGTTCAGCCGGTAGATCGCCGCGTCCGTGTCGGTCATGGTGGCGTACACCAGGCGGTTGGCGCGCAGGGTGGCGATCCGCGAGCCGGAGGCGTTCAGCAGCGAGAAGGTGCGGCTGGAGGCGCGGTCCACCAGGACCTGGCCGGGCCCGGGGAAGCCGCTCTCCAGGCAGTGGCCGTTGGTCAGGACGAGCGCGGGGTCGTCGTCCTCGGCGTCCGGCATGCGGACGACGGAGCCGGAGCAGTTGCTGAGCGCGACCGTCCCGGCGAAGTTCACCGCACCGGCCTTCGGTGCGGTGAGCCCGGACACGGCGTCGAGGACGCCGTTGACGGTGTCCATCACCGTTCCGGTGGTCGTAGTGCCCGTGGCCGTGCTCGTGTCCGCGGATGTGGGGGGAGCTTCGGCGGCGACCGCGGGCATCGCGCCGGCACCGGTCATCGCCAGCGCGCACAGCGCGACGACGAGAGGTTTTCTCATGTGGGGCCCCTCTATGCGACGGAGGCGACCGGATGGCTCCGGTCGCCCACAGAATTGTCATGCGCATTGTCATCACCGGGACACCGGGACGACAAGGGCTTGTTTCCGCCGGTAACCCCAGTGGGGACCGGCCCGCCCGCGCACCGGATCAGGTTCGCCCGGCGGTGTGAAGGAGCGGGCGCCCGTCGTGGGGAGGGTCGGTGTGGAGGTGATGGAGAGAACCCCTGTGCCGCAAGGGACCGTTGGGGCCGCCGGGGCACATAGCCGCCCGAACCGGAACGTCTCACGTGGCGGAAAACACGGCCCAAGGGGCGATTCGGGACCGTAAGCTCCCTGCATGCAGGTGATCCAGTCGACCAAGCTCGCCAACGTCTGTTACGAGATCCGGGGCCCGGTGCTCGAGGAGGCGATGCGGCTCGAGGCGGCCGGTCACCGCATCCTCAAGCTCAACACCGGCAACCCGGCGGCGTTCGGCTTCGAGTGCCCGCCCGAGATCCTGGAGGACATCCTCCGCAACGTCTCCACGGCCCACGGCTACGGCGACGCCAAAGGCCTGCTGGCGGCCCGCCGGGCGGTGGTGATGCACAACCAGACCCTCGGCATCGAGACCGACGTCGAGCACGTCTTCATCGGCAACGGCGTCTCCGAGCTGATCGTGATGGCCATGCAGGGCCTGCTGGACGACGGCGACGAGGTGCTGGTCCCGGCGCCCGACTACCCGCTGTGGACGGCGGCCGTCTCCCTGTCCGGCGGCACCGCGGTGCACTACCGCTGCGACGAGCAGTCCGACTGGATGCCGGACCTCGCCGACGTGGAACGCAAGGTCACCGACCGCACCAAGGCGCTGGTGATCATCAACCCCAACAACCCCACCGGGGCGGTCTACGACGAGGCCGTCGTCAAGGGCCTGACGGATATCGCCCGCCGCCACAATCTGCTGGTCTGCTCCGACGAGATCTACGACAAGATCCTCTACGACGACGCCGTGCACACCCCCACCGCCGCCGTCGCCCCCGACCTGCTCACCCTCACCTTCAACGGCATGTCGAAGGCGTACCGGGTGGCCGGCTACCGGGTGGGCTGGATGTCGATCTCCGGCCCCCGCGCGCACGCCGACTCCTACATCGAGGGCCTGACGATCCTGGCGAACATGCGGCTGTGCGCGAACATGCCGGGCCAGCACGGCGTGGTCGCCGCGCTCAGCGGACGGCAGACGATCAACGACCTGGTACTGCCGGGCGGCCGGCTGCGCGAGCAGCGGGACACGGCCTACGAGCTGCTGACCCAGATCCCCGGGGTGAGCTGTGTGAAGCCGAAGGGGGCGCTGTATCTCTTCCCGCGGCTGGACCCGGACGTCTTCAAGATCAGGGACGACCGGCAGATGGTCCTGGACCTGCTGCGCCGCGAGAAGATCATGGTCGTACAGGGCACCGGCTTCAACTGGCCCGAGCCGGATCACTTCCGGCTGGTGACCCTGCCCTCGGTCGCCGACCTGCGGGACGCCATGGGCCGCATCGGGCGCTTCCTGGACGGCTACAGCCAGCCCTGAGCCGCGGCGCGGCGACCGAGGCTCTCGATGGCCCCGGTGGCCGGGGCTCCGGAGAATCCGGTGGCCGGGGCTCCGGATTTGATCGACCGCTCAACTTTAGACCGATTCTAAGCTAGGATGGCTTCCTGACAGTTCACAGGAGGCCATCCATGTACGAACCGATCCGCACCAAGTCGGTCCACCGCACGATGGCCGGCACCACCCAGGACTTCCCCCACCGCTCCCGCGAGGAGGAGCTGGACATCCAGCTCGCGGGCCACCTCGCCGCCCTGCTCGCCGTCACCGACGAGCTGCGCGCGACGGCCCCCTCGGCCGACCTGGACACCGCGGCCGAACGGCTGGCCGCCCAGGTGACCCGGCTGCGGGGAGGACGTACGCCGGCCCGCGCCACGGCGCGCACGACCGGTGGCGAGGCGGACGCCGCGACCCTGCACGAGCGGGCGCACGCCCTGGCGGGCCGTGCGCTGGTCGTCGCCGCGTCCCGCGCCGACACGGCGGCCGCGATCCTGGCCGCCGAGCGGATGGACGCGCACGCCGCCGCGCTGGAGCCGAAGGAGCTCGCGTCCCGCTGAGCCCGCCCGACGGGCTCCCGAAGACCGGCCCCGGCCCGCGTGCTCCACAACGACGCGCGGACCGGGCGCCCCGCACGTGAGGGGGCGTCTCCCCCAGCTTCTGCGGGCCGCGAGGCGCGTGGGAGCCGGGGGAGACGCCCCTGACGCCTGCCGTCAGCCGTCAGAGCTCCCGTCCGGCAGCGGTGACGACCGTTCTCGACCGCCCCAGCGGCCGGCACGAGGACGCCGCCGTGACGTTCACCGCGCACGATCACGCGGCCTGAAGGTCGTCACGAGTACCTCCGGAAGCACAGCCGGACGCCCCGGTCCGGGATGGGCCGGGGCGTCCGTCGTGGGTCGGCACGTTCGTGAGAGCCCGGGGCGGGCCGTGCCGGAGTGGGCGGGGGCGGGTCCGGGGCCGCGAGGTGCTCCGCCGGGGCGGACGGAGCGGGCGGTGCCGGGCCCGTAACCCCGCACGCCGTTGTACGGGGCCCCGCCGGTGAGTTCCGCGGCCGGCACGTGACGATCGCTGGTCAGGGCATCCGACCGGCCGCGGAGCTGGTGGGGGCTGTGCTCAGCCCAGGCGCTCGACGAGCGCGCGGTACTGGTCCCACAGCTCCTTCGGGGTGTGGTCGCCGAAGGTGTTGAGGTGCTCGGGGACCAGCGCGGCCTCCTCGCGCCACACGTCCTTGTCGACGGTGAGCAGGAAGTCCAGGTCGGAGTCGGACAGCTCCAGGCCGTCGGTGTCCAGCGCCTCCTTGGTCGGCAGGATGCCGATGGGGGTCTCGACGCCCTCGGCCTTGCCCTCCAGGCGCTCCACGATCCACTTCAGGACGCGGCTGTTCTCGCCGAAGCCGGGCCAGACGAACTTGCCCTCGTCGTTCTTGCGGAACCAGTTGACGTAGTAGATCTTCGGCAGCTTGGACTGGTCCTTGTCCTTGGCCACGTCGATCCAGTGGGCCATGTAGTCGCCCATGTTGTAGCCGCAGAAGGGCAGCATGGCGAACGGGTCGCGGCGCAGCTCGCCGACCTTGCCCTCGGCGGCGGCGGTCTTCTCGGAGGCCACGTTGGCGCCGAGGAAGACGCCGTGGTTCCAGTCGAAGGACTCGGTGACCAGCGGCACGGCGGTGGCGCGGCGCCCGCCGAAGAGGATCGCGGAGATCGGCACGCCCTTGGGGTCCTCCCACTCGGGCGCGATGATCGGGCACTGCGAGGCGGGCACGGTGAAGCGGGCGTTGGGGTGGGCGGCCGGGGTGTCGGACTCGGGCGTCCAGTCGTTGCCGCGCCAGTCGGTGAGGTGGGCCGGGGGCTGCTCGGTCATGCCCTCCCACCACACGTCGCCGTCGTCGGTGAGGGCGACGTTGGTGAAGACGGCGTTGCCCCACAGCGTCTTCATGGCGTTGGCGTTGGTGTGCTCGCCGGTGCCGGGCGCGACGCCGAAGAAGCCGGCCTCGGGGTTGATGGCGTAGAGGCGGCCGTCCTCGCCGAAGCGCATCCAGGCGATGTCGTCGCCGATGGTCTCGACCGTCCAGCCGGGGATGGTCGGCTCCAGCATGGCGAGGTTGGTCTTGCCGCAGGCGCTCGGGAAGGCGGCGGCGACGTACTTGGCCTCACCGCGCGGCGGGGTGAGCTTCAGGATGAGCATGTGCTCGGCCAGCCAGCCCTCGTCGCGGGCCATGACGGAGGCGATGCGCAGGGCGTAGCACTTCTTGCCGAGCAGGGCGTTGCCGCCGTAGCCGGAGCCGTAGGACCAGATCTCGCGGTCCTCCGGGAAGTGGGAGATGTACTTGGTCCGGTTGCAGGGCCAGGGCACGTCCTGCTGGCCCGGCTCCAGCGGGGCGCCGAGGGAGTGCACGGCCTTGACGAAGAATCCCTCGTCGCCGAGCTCGTCGAGCACGGCCTGCCCCATGCGGGTCATGGTGCGCATGGAGACGGCGACATAGGCCGAGTCGGTGATCTCGACGCCGATCGCGGACAGCGGCGAGCCGAGCGGGCCCATGCAGAAGGGCACCACGTACATCGTGCGGCCCCGCATGGAGCCGCGGAACAGGCCCTTGTCACCGGTGAAGATCTCCCGCATCTCGGCGGGGTCCTTCCAGTTGTTCGTCGGGCCGGCGTCCTCCTCCTTGGCGGAGCAGATGAAGGTCCGGTCCTCGACGCGGGCCACGTCGGTGGGGTCGGAGGCGGCGTAGTAGGAGTTGGGGCGCTTGATCGGATCCAGTTTCCGGAACGTTCCCTTGGCGACGAGCTCCTCGCACAGGCGCTCGTACTCGGCCTCTGAGCCGTCGCACCAGACGACCTCGTCCGGCTGCGTCAGGTCTGCGATCTCGTTGACCCAGGAGATCAGTCCCTGGTGGGTGGTGGGAGCCGCGATGTCGCGCGCCACGATTGCTCCTAAATGAGGGGTTTTTTGTTGGGAGGCCCCGTGGGGGCTGCGACCCGGATGCTTGTCGGTGAGATCTTGGGCGCTCATCCGGTGCCGACCGCACTCATTTGATCATCCGACGCGAGCGCCCATCTGTCCAGAGGGCCGCACAGGTGAGCAGCGTGATGATGACCACGGTTTTTCGGGTGGCTTTACGAGCACGTTGGGTTGATATGGCGATTTCTTTGCGTGACGGTTCGGCCGAGGAGTCGTGAGAGGATGGCCGGAACGGTGCCCAATTCGTCACACCGATCCGCAACTTACGGTCCCGTAGGTACCATGCGGTGCATGACAGCGTTCGTCCCCGACGCGCCCTCGGACACGCCGGCCGACGGCCGCGGTCCGGTCGCGACCCATCTGCCGCACCCGGTCAAGCCCAAGCTCCGGGGCTGGCTCCATCTGGGCATGTTCCCCGCCGCCCTGGTCGCCGGCCTGGTCCTCACCGCCCTCGCCGACTCCACCCGCGGCCGGATCGCCTGCGGGGTCTACGCGCTCACGGCCTGCCTGCTGTTCGGCGTCAGCGCGCTGTACCACAGGGGCAACTGGAGCCCCCGCATGGACGGCATCCTGCGCCGCCTGGACCACGCCAACATCTTCCTGATCATCGCCGGCACCTACACCCCGCTGACCATCCTGCTGCTGCCGCTCTCCAAGGGGCGCTGGCTGCTGTGGGGCATCTGGGCCGCCGCCGTCGCCGGGATCGCCTTCCGGGTCTTCTGGGTCGGCGCCCCGCGCTGGCTCTACACCCCCTGCTACATCGCCATGGGCTGGGCGGCCGTCTTCTACCTGCCCGACTTCATGCGCACCGGCGGCATCGCCGTGCTGGTCCTGGTGATCGCGGGCGGCGTGCTCTACAGCGCGGGCGGCGTGATCTACGGCATCAAGAAGCCCAACCCGTCACCGCGCTGGTTCGGCTTCCACGAGGTGTTCCACTCCTTCACCCTGGCCGCCTTCATCACCCACTACGTGGGGATCTCCCTGGTGGCCTACCAGCACGCGTAGCGCGCGACGAACGGCACGGGACAGGGCCGCGGCGGTGACGCCGCGGCCCTTTTTCATGCCCTTTTCCGTGCCCGGATACCGTCCACCCGCGTGGCGCTTGTTGACAGTCACCTCTTTTTGGGAGTTACTCTCATTTCATGGCTGCTGTCATTGCTGTCGATTCCGTGAACGCCGCTCCGCCCGACCCCCGCCGCTGGTGGGCCCTGGGCGCCCTGGTCGCGAGCATGCTCACGCTCGGCTTCGACCTGACGATCCTCAACGTGGCCCTGCCGACGATGGCCGCGCAGCTGGAGGCGAGCACCGACCGGCTCCAGTGGATCGTGGACGCGTACATCGTGGTGTTCGCCGCGCTGATGCTCCCCGCGGGACTTCTCGGCGACCGCTTCGGGCGCCGCCGGATGCTGGTGGCGGGGCTCGCCGTGTTCCTCCTCGGCTCCCTGGCCGGCGCGCTCACCGACACACCGGGCCTGGTGATCGCGGCCCGCTCGGTGATGGGGCTCGGGGCCGCGCTGGTCATCCCGCTCGGGCTGTCCGTGCTGCCGTCGATGTTCGGCGAGGAGGAGCGCGGCAAGGCGGTCGCCGCCGTCACCGCCTCCATGGCCGCGGGCATGCCGCTCGGCCCGCTCGTCGGCGGACTGCTGCTCGACCACTACTGGTGGGGCTCGATCTTCCTGATCAACCTGCCCATGGCCGCCCTCGGCATCGCCGCCTGCCTGTTCCTGCTGCCCGAGTCCCGCGACCCGTCCTCGCCGAAGGTCGACCCGCTGTCCACCGCGTACAGCGCGCTCGGGCTGGGCGCCCTGGTCTTCGGCATCATCGAGGGCCCCGGACACGGCTGGACCAGCGGCTGGGTGCTGGGCGCCTTCGCCCTGGCCGCGCTGCTGCTGACCCTGCTGACGGTGCGTGAACGGCACGCCGTGCGGCCCATGCTCGACCTGGCGCTGCTCGGCCGGCGGGTGTTCCTGCTCAACACGCTCGCCGCCACCCTCGGCACCTTCGTCTTCTCCGGGCTGCTGTTCCTGCTGCCCACCCGCCTGCAGGAGACCGACGGGCACGACGCCTTCGGCACCGGGCTGCGGCTGCTGCCGATGATGGGCGGCCTGCTGGTCGCCGCGCGGGCCAGCACGCCGCTGGTGCGCCGATTGGGCCCCCGGCCCGTGGTCGCCACCGGCCTGGTGGTGCTGTGCTTCGCCGCGCTGCTCGGCTCGCGCACCGGCCCCGGCGACGGCTACGGCTTCACCGCGCTGTGGCTGACCATCGCCGGCTTCGGCTTCGCCTTCGCCATGGTGCCGGCCATGGACGCGGCGCTCGGCGGCATCGCCGCCGACGAGGCCGGCAGCGGCTCCGGGCTGCTGATGACGCTGCGCCAGGTCGGCGGCGCCGTCGGCATCGCCCTGCTGGGCAGCCTGGTCGCCGACACCTACGCCGACCGGCTGGACACCACCGGCCTGCCCGCGCCCGCCGCCGAGGCCGCCCGCGAATCGCTCAGCGGGGCGCACGCCGTCGCCGAACGGCTTGACCTGCCCGCGCTGGCCGCCTCGGCGGACGCGGCCTATCTGGACGGCATGTCGGTGGTGCTGGTGGTGTGCGGCGCGGCCGCGCTGGCGACGGCGGTCATGACGGCCCTGTGGCTGCCGAATCCGCGGCCCGCGGCCGGACCGGACACCACCTCGCCCGAGCCGTCGCCGGCCGCAGGCCCCTCCGGCCCCTCCCCGGCTCTTCCCGGCCATGGTCCCGGCGAAGGAGGATGACGGACAATGAGGCCATGACCATGGCACGAACCCCTGTTCGCGAACCGGCCCGCCACCTGGGCCTGCGCGAACGGAAGAAGATCAAGACGCGCATGGCGATCAGGGAGGCCACCTACGCCCTGATCAAGGAACAGGGGTACGACGCCACCACGGTCGAGCAGATCGCCGAGCGCGCCGAGGTCTCGCCCAGTACCGTCTTCCGCTACTTCCCCACCAAGGAGGACATCGTCCTCACGGACGAGTACGACCACCTCCTCGAGGACCTGATGCGCGGCCGTCCCGACGACGAGCCCGTGCTGGAGTCGGTGCGGTGGGCCGTCCGGGAGGCGATGGCGATGGCCTTCGCCGACAACCCCGAGCACCAGCAGGAGGAGATGGTGCTGCGCGCCCGGCTGGCCGTGGAGGTCCCCCAGGTGCGCTCCCGGCTGATGGAGAGCATGTCCGTCACGGGGCATCTGCTGTGCCGGGCCATCGCGGAGCGCACCGGCCGCAAGGAGCAGGATCTCGAGGTCCGGGTCTACTCGATGGCCCTGATGGGCGCCCTGCTGGAGACACTGGTCTACTGGGGCGAGCGCGGCTGCCGCGACGATCTGGCCGAGCTGATCGACCGCACTCTGGACACGTTCCAGGACCTGCCGCGCCGCCTGCCATGACATCCTTGACCGGGTGAACGGTCCTGAGATCCACGTCGAGTTCGACCCCGAGCTGCTGCTCTTCGTGCCGCAGGCCCGGCCCGCGGGCACGCTGAAGACCGCCACCGACGGGATGTCCACCCTCGGCCATGTCGTCGAGTCCCTCGGCGTGCCGCTGACCGAGGTCGGTGCGCTGCTCGTGGACGGGCGCGAGGTGCCGGTCTCCCACGTGCCGCAGGCCGGGGAGGGGGTCACCGTACGGAAGGTGGCGCACCCGCAGCAGGTGCCCGGCGCCCCGCTGCGGTTCCTGCTCGACGTCCATCTGGGCACGCTGGCCCGGCGGCTGCGGCTGCTCGGGGTGGACACCGCCTACGAGGCGACCGACATCGGTGACCCGGCGCTGGCCTCGCGGTCGGCCGCGGAGCGGCGGGTGATGCTCAGCCGGGACCGGGGGCTGCTGCGGCGGCGCGAGCTGTGGGCGGGCGCGTTCGTGTACAGCACCCGGCCGGAGGAGCAACTGGCCTACGTCCTGGACCGGTTCCGGCCCGAGCTGCGGCCGTGGACGCGGTGCACCCAGTGCAACGGGCTGCTGCGGGAGGCGACCAAGGAGGAGGTCGCCGATCAGCTGAAGGGCGGCACGCACCGGACGTACGACGTCTTCGCGCAGTGCACCGAGTGCGGGCGCGCGTACTGGCGGGGCGCGCACCACGAGCAGCTGGAGGCGATCGTCGAACGGGCGGTGGCGATGCGCGCGCAACTGGGCTGAGCACACGGGCGCATCGAGCGGGCGGCTCGCCGATCCGGCGTGGGCGCCGAGCCCGTGCGACTGCGCCCCGTTGTGCCGGCGCCCGACGCCGGACACCCGCAGGCGCGGGGAACCGCGGCGCCGTGGTGTCCGGCGCGCGGTCCCCCGCGCCTGTCAGTGTCCGGGGTCCGGGGCCCGGCTCAGCGCATGGCCAGGTCCCCCTCGCCGCAGGCGATGCCGTCCCGGTTGCGGTCCAGCTTCAGCGGGTCGTCCTTGCCGTTGACCTTCAGCCGGCCGTAGTCGTGGTCCTTCAGCCAGGTGCAGCGGGCCGTGGTGGCCGGCTTCACCTCGTCGGGGAACACGGTCGGGACGCAGACGTTGGCCGAGCCGTAGTGGCGGTCGCAGCCGGAGATCCGCGGGCTGACCGGGTGGGACGTGCGCTTCTTGCCGGGCCCGGTCACCTTGCCCTCGGGTGCCTGCGCGAAGTCGTGGACGTGGGCGGAGGCGTCCTTGGCGGTGAGCGCCTGCGGGCCCTGCAGATGCACCCACTTGGCGACCGACGGCACGCCGCCCGCGTCGACCACGAACAGCATGTACCAGCCGGGCGGGGCCAGGTCGGGGTTGCTGGTGACATTCAGGTCGACGTTGTTGCCGTCGACGGACAGCGGCAGGTCGACGAACCGCTGGTTCGGGTCGGAGGAGTGGGTGACCGCGGCCGGGCGGATCAGCTCGGCCTGGGCGATGGGCCGGTCGACGGTGATGCGCTGGGTGTCGCCGTAGGTCCACTCGGTGTCGATCAGCGAGGTGATCTTCGGCCGCTCGCCCTTGAAGAGGTAGGGCGGGCTGTAGATCGACACGTCGTGGTTCCAGGAGCCGTCACCCGGGTTGTCGCCGGTGGCCATCACGCGGCCGTCGGGGAGCAGGAACGCCGAGGAGTGGTAGCCGCGGGCCTCCGGGTCGACGGCCACCGGGTCGAAGGTCTCCGAGGCGGGGTCGAAGATGGACGTCTCGTAGACCGGGTCGGCGCGGTTGTGCAGGGCGCCGCCGGTCTCCAGGACCTTGCCGTCGGGCAGCAGCACCGCGGACACGTACATCTTGCCCTGGCCGCCGGTCTGCGGGACGCGGCCGTCACCCAGGTCGACGGTGCCCTGCGGGATGGGCGGGCCGGCGACGTAGCTCGGGCTGGGTTCCTTGAGGTCGATGATGTCGGTCAGGCGGTTGGCGTCCGGGTTGGTGTCGATGTTGCCGCCGCCGAGGGTGAGGACCTTCTGGTCCTGCGCCGGGGGCAGCAGCACGCTGGCCGACTGGTCGCGCTCGTCCTTGTTCTGCAGGCCGGGCACCTGGGTGATGGTGTTGGCCTCGTAGTCGTAGATCGCCGCGCCGGTGCCGGGGATGTTGTTGCCGAAGACATGGCTGCCGGAGTAGAAGAGGCGGCCGTCCTGCATCAGGATCATCGACGGGTACAGGCCCCAGTACGACCAGGTCTGGTTGACCTTCCAGGTGGGCAGCCACTGCTGCTCGGCGTCCGACCACAGCTCGGCGGTCACCGAGCCGGTGGAGTCCTCGCGCAGGCCGCCGAAGCTGATGACGTCGCCGTTGCCGAGGATGGTCGCCGACGGGTACCAGTGCCCGTCGTTCATGTCGTTGGTCTTGGTGTAGGTCTCGGTCTCCGGGTCGAAGATGTACGAGTCCTTGTAGCCCTGGTAGCCGATGGTGCCGTCGGCGGACGGGTAGCCCTTGTTGCCGCTCATCACCAGGACGCGGCCGTCCTTGAGCTGGACGTGACCGGCGCAGAACATGTCGTCCGGCGTGGGGATGGTCTTGTAGGTGCCGTTCTCCGGGTCGTACACCGCCGAGGTGAAGGTGCCCGCCTCGAACATCTCCGGGTCGTTGCCGGAACCGGCGATCAGCAGCACCTTGCCGTTGTGCAGCACGACGGAGTGCATCGAGCGGACGGGGTTCTTGGTGGGGAGCACCTCCCACTTGCCGTCGGCGCACTCGGCCGCCGTCCCGGTGCACTCGGGGTCGGGGACCGGCTCGGCGACCTGCTCCATGGTGTAGTCGTCGGTGGTGACGGAGCCGGTGCCGTAGACGGAGACGCCCCAGGCGATGCGGTCGGTGCCGGCCGGGACCTCGGGGGTGCGGACGCCGGCCTCGGTCCAGGCGGCCGCCATGTCCAGCGTCTTGAGGTCGGTCCAGTACTGCCAGCCTGCGGTGGCGTCGTGCCGGAACAGCGTGACCGAGGTGTCGGGCGTCGTCGACTTGTACCAGAGGGACAGGTCGTACTGCCTGCCCGGCGACACCACCGGCGCGCACTCGGCGGACTCGGTGATCAGGGCCTTGCGGTCCCCGTCCACGCGCCGGGTCAGCTCGACCTTCATCGCCTTGTCGCCGGTGTGCGCGTCGTCGGTGACGGTGAAGGTGAAGTCGTTGTCACCCCAGCCCGACTTGGACCAGCAGTACGGCATGTCACCGGCGCCGGCCGTCTCGAATCCCGGGTTCTTCACCAGGTTGGCGGCCGAGGCCGGCTGGGGCGCGGTGAGCAGGAGGCCCGTGGTGAGCGCGCCGACGGCCGCCAGGGCCGTGGCGCGTCCGGGCCTGAGCGGTGTTCTCATGGCGTGCTCCTTGCTGTGCGGCTCGCTCGGCGGCTCCTGCGCGGCAGGTACACCAGCGCTTCGGTTCCCACGAAGCGCAGGACGAAGGTGATGACGAGGGCCAGGGCGGTGGCCGGGAGGACAGCCAGGTGGAACTGGCCGACCAGCAGGGCGATCAGCGGCAGCCTCAGCACCAGGTCGGCGTTGGCGAGCAGCGCGAACCGCACGGTGCGGTCGGCCCAGTGCCGGTGCCGGCGCCGGGTGCGGAACAGCAGCCGGTCGATGAGCAGGAAGTTCCAGGCCACGCCGGACTGGTTGGCGATGATCTCGGCGGGCAGATAGTGCAGCCCCGCCTCGGTGAGCGCCCACAGCGCGGCCAGGTTGGGCACGAAGCCGGTGAGCCCGATCAGCCCGAAGACGATCATGCGGGCGAGCGGTGCCTCGGTGCGCAGCCCGGCGAGGTGCCGCAGGAAGCGCAGGCCCTCCCTGGCGGTGGACTTGGACTCGCCTGCGAACCGCTCCTGGAAGACGAACGGCACCTCGGTGACCGTGCGCGGGCGGCTGCGGACGGCCAGTTCGAGGAGGATCTTGTAGCCGAGCGGCTTGAGCTCCTCGGCGGTGACCGTGGTGCGGCGGATGGCGAAGAAGCCGCTCATCGGGTCGCTGATGCCGTGCAGGCGGCGCGGGAAGAGGGACTTGGTCAGCCAGGTCGCGCCGCGCGAGACGGCCACCCGGTAGCTGCCGGCGAGTCCGGCGCGGCTGCCGCCCTCGATGTACCGGGAGGCGACGACGAGTTCGGCGCCCGCCCGCTCGCCGGTGGCGATCAGCTCGGGGACGAGGGCCGGCGGGTGCTGGCAGTCGCCGTCCATGACGACCACCCAGTCGGAGGTGGCCGCCTCGATGCCCTCGACGACGGCGCCGCCGAGCCCTCCGGTGGGCTCCTCCCGGTGCAGGACGGTCACCGGGAAGGGGCAGTCCTGCGCGGCGGCGCGGATGACCTCGGGGGTGTCGTCGGTGGAGTCGTCCACGAAGACGACCTCGCAGGGCACCCGCGCCGGGACGGACTCGGTGATCTGGTGCAGCAGCTGCCGTACGTTGGCGGACTCGTTGAAGGTCGGTACGACGATGGTGACGGCCCCCGGCTCGGGGACCTCCACCGGTTCGAGGACCGGCTCCCCCAGGCCGCCGGGGACGATGGACTCCTGGCTCATCGGGCGCCTCCGGCGGTCGCGACCTTGCGGATCTCTATGCGGTCCTCGCCCGTGCCGAACACGGCGACCGGCCGGGAGTGCTCGATGGCGGCCCTGACGTTGGGCAGGTCCTTGGCGTCGCGCCGCACGGTCGGCGAGGCGACGACGTAGTCGATGTCCCGCCAGCCCTTGGGCATGGTCCTGGTGACGGCCGGGTCCAGGTCGGCCTTGTAGAACCAGATGACGCCGAGCCCCGGTTCGTACCCGGCGTGCACCAGGTCCAGCCACATCGCGTC
This sequence comes from Streptomyces thermocarboxydovorans, assembly GCF_039524635.1. NCBI lineage: Bacteria > Bacillati > Actinomycetota > Actinomycetes > Kitasatosporales > Streptomycetaceae > Streptomyces > Streptomyces thermocarboxydovorans. The sequence goes on from NZ_BAAAGU010000004.1 coordinate 84,312, forward strand.
GTCCACCAGGACCCGTGTGCGGGCCGGGTCGGGCACCTTCTCGGCCATCCACCGCGAGGCCGCCTCGTAGGGGGCGTTGGCGTCGGTGGTGACGGCGATGCGGGTGCCGTCGTACCAGCGGGGGCCGACGTAGGCGCAGGCGGCCACGGCGAGGGCGACGGCGAGCGTGTGACGTCCGTACACCGTGGCGCGCCTCTCCATCTCGGAGCGGCCCCGGCGCAGCACCGCGTGGGCGACGCTGGCGGCCCCGCCGGCGAGGACCAGCGCGAGGAACGGCAGCGCCTGGATGACGTACATCGCGGGCAGATAGCCGTCGGGGCGCAGGGCGAGCGCGGCGAGGATCGCGACCGCGAGGGCCGGTCCGGCGAGCGCGCGGGCGGTGACCGACCAGCGCCAGGTGGCGAGCAGCAGCAGCGCGCCGGCCAGGCCGCCGAGCGGCAGGATGCGGTCGTAGTACAGCCAGGACTGGAGCACGTTCCAGGAGCCGGAGCCCTGGTCCAGGATGAAGCCCGAACCGGGCCTGGTCATCTGGTACTTGACGCCGTCCCAGAGAGAGACATGGCCTGCGCCGGGCAGCAGCTCGCCCTTGAGCAGGGCGAACAGCGGGTAGGAGAAGCCGATCAGCGCGCACGCCGTGACGGCGCCGGTCAGCGCGAACTTGCGGGTGTCCTTGTGGCTGTGCCGCCAGGCGGTGACGAACAGCGCGGGCAGGACGAGCAGCATCGTCTCCTTGGTGAGCACGGCGGTGGCGGCGGCCATGCCCGCGCCGAAGTGGTGCCACAGATGCCGGCTCGGGGACGCGGCGAGGGTGAAGGCGAGCAGCGTCCACATCACCGCGAGGTTGTCGAGGAAGATCTCCCGCTGGAGCACCACCGACAGCGGCGACAGCCCGAACAGCGCCATGCCGAGCCCGGCGGCCCAGCGGGGCAGGGCGAGGCGGCGGCCGAGGACGTGGACGAGGACCGCGCTGATGCCGCTGATCAGCAGCATCACCGCGCGCATGGTGCCGACGGTCATCGACTCGGGGCTGAGCAGCGCCGGGATCCAGGTGAGGACGGCGAGCTGGATCCAGCCGAGCGGCGGGTGGTCGTACCAGTAGGTGTAGTGGGCCAGGCCCCGGCCCTCCTGGACGGCCCAGGCCTGGGCGAGGTAGGTGCCCTCGTCGTCGCTGAAGGCCGGGTAGGCGGAGATGTTCCAGCCCTGCACGACGAGGATCGCCAGCAGCAGGACCCCGCACAGCAGCAGGTCGGGGCGCGAGGTGCGCAGACGGCGGGGCGGCAGCGCCCGGCCCGTGGCACCGGCGGGGGGTGCGGGCCGGCGCTGCGCGGGTATCTGCGGCGCGGTCACCGGGTCGAGGGTGGAGGTCACGCGGCAACGTCCTCTCGGGTCCGGACGTCGGCCGTGTCGAGATGGGCACCGACGTGCGTGGTCAGCTCCCAGTCGCTGCGCCCGCGCTGCTCGCGCCAGACCGCGCGGATCGCCGCGCCGGCGAGGAGCAGCTGGTAGAAGGGGCCGCCGACGATGAGCTTGAGGTAGTGCACGAGGCGCACCCGCAGCCCGTACTGCTTGCCGAAGTCGTGCAGCCCGACGACCTCGAAGACGAAGGTCACCAGGGCGGTGACGGCGGGCAGGAAGGTGATGAAGGCGACGCCGACGGGCACGTCGAGGAAGATCGCGATGGCCACGTTCAGCGGGATGATGACGCCGCTGAACGCCTGGAGGAACGGCGTCATCAGGGTGTAGCGGGCCAGCATCCGCTGCCGCAGCGCGGGCAGCTGCCTCCAGTCCTTCTTCCGGTACACCTGCAAGAAGCCCTGGTTCCAGCGGGTGCGCTGCTTGAGCAGCGAGACCAGCGAGCCGGGGGTCTCCTCGCGGGTGACCATGTCGGAGTCGTAGGCGACGACGACCTTCTTGCCGGCGCTGGAGAGGCGGACGCCGAGGTCGCAGTCCTCGGCGAGGCAGTCGGGGTCCCAGCCGCCGGCCGCGCGCAGCACGTCGGTGCGGACGAAGACGGTGTTGCCGCCCAGCGGGATGAACCCTTTCTGCGCGTGCAGATGGAGCCGGGAGCGGAACCAGAAGAAGTACTCCAGGCAGTTGCGCAGGCTGTACCAGCTGGAGTGGAAGTTGATCAGCTGCACCCCGCCCTGCACCACGTCGGCGCCGGTGGAGCGGAAGGCGTGGTCGACATGGGCGAGCAGCTCCGGGTGCACCTGGTCCTCGGCGTCGAACACCCCGACCACGTCGCCGCGGCAGTACGGCAGGGCCGTGTTCATCGCCTTCGGCTTGTTCTTCTTCCCGTGGGTGTCGACGACGACCCGCACCCGCGGGTCGCGGGCGGCCGCCGACTCGGCGACCGCGGTGGTCTCCGGATCGTCGTGGCCGACGATCACGATGATCTCGAAAGCGGTGTGGCTGGACTCCAGCAGCCGCTGGATGGTGTGGTCGAGCACGGCCTGCTCGTGCCGGGCGGGCAGCAGCAGGGAGAACGACAGATGCTCACCGCCGTCCGGGCTGCTGAACCGGGTGGAGGCCAGCACCTCCGGCGTGCGCCAGGCGTGCATCTGCCACCACAGGGTGAAGGCGGCCATCCCGAACAAGGCCAGCGAAACGACAGCAATGAAGACGGACGTCAGCAAACAGATCCCCCCAGATCCCCGATCCCCCCGGACGTGACGGCCGCGTCACCCGCATCGAGCGGCGCACGGCAGATTTCGTCACGTCACTGTGCAGAGAATAAGGGGAAGTTGTGAAAACTGGGGTCCATTTCGATGAAGTGCCTGTTGCGCAAGGGGTCGACTTCTGGCCGAAGTTGACCGATTTCGCACCCAACCTTTCTGCGCCCGGGCAGCGCAAAACGATTGCCGCACCTGCCGTTTGAGCGACTTTCAGCCGCGCTCAGGCGCCCTCCCTTTCAGTAAGCACTAGCCCCCCAGCGCGACGCGCAGCCGGTCCGCATCGGTGGTCGGCGCGTCGCAGGTGAAGTTGCGGCAGACGTAGGCGGCCGGTTCACCGCCCACCAGCGGCCGGCCGGCGAGCAGCGGGAACTCGTCGCTCTCCGGAGTCCCCACCGCGACCACGGCACCCGGCGCGGAGCCCAGCAGCGCCGTACGGTGCAGGGCGGCCGTGGCCTTGTCGTCGAGCGCGGGCCCGACCACCGCCACCTCGCGCGGCCCGTCCAGCACCGCCTCGGCGACCGCGAGCCCCCACCCGATGAACCGCGGCACCCGCGGGCCCAGCGCCTTCACCACGCCCAGCGCCCGCTCGGCGGCGGTGCGGTGGGGCTCCGAGCCGGTGTGGGCGGCGTAGCTCAGCAGGGCACCTGCGGCGGCGGTCCAGCCGGACGGGGCGGCGTTGTCGGTCGGGTCCTGCGGGCGGCGGATCAGCCGCTCGGCGTCCGCGGCCGTGTCGTACAGGGCGCCCGACTCCGGGTCGGTGAAGCGGGCCAGCACATGGTCGAGCAGCAGCCCGGCGAACTGCAGCCACACCCCCTCCCCTGTCACCGACGCCAGCGCCAGGAAGCCCTCGGCCGCGTCGGCGTAGTCCTCCAGCACCCCCGCGTGGGCGCCGACCCGGCCGTCCTTGCTGGTGCGGGCGATCCGGGCCAGCTCGTCCATGTGCAGCCGCACCAGCAGGTCGCCGGCGGCGACGGCGGCCTCGACCAGGTCCGGCCGCTCGAAGTAGGCGCCCGTCTCGGCGAGCGCGGCGATCGCCAGCCCGTTCCAGGCGGCGACGACTTTGTCGTCCCGTCCGGGCGCGGGCCGCTCGGCGCGCGCGGCCAGCAGCCGCTCCTTGATGCTCTCGATCCGCCCGGCGTCGAACACCTCGTCCTGCTGCGGCAGTTGCAGCACCGAGGCGCCGTGCTCGAAGGTGCCCTCCTCGGTGACCCCGAAGTACCGGGCGGCGAGCTCGGCGTCGTCCTCGCCGAGCACCTCGCGCAGCTGGGCGGGCGTCCACACGTAGTACGCGCCCTCGGCGTGCCGCCCGGTGCCGTCGTCGCTGTCGGCGTCCAGCGCGGAGGCGAACCCGCCCTCGGGGGTGCGCAGTTCGCGCACCATGAAGTCGGCGGTCTCCAGCGCGACCCGGCGGGCCAGCTCCGAGCCGGTGGTCCGCCACAGGTGGGCGTACACCCGGCACAGCAGGGCGTTGTCGTAGAGCATCTTCTCGAAGTGCGGCACCACCCAGTCCCGGTCCACCGAGTACCGGGCGAAGCCGCCCCCGAGCTGGTCGTAGATCCCGCCGCGCGCCATCCGCTCGCAGGTGTCCTGCGCCATCTGCAACGCGCCCTCGGAGCCGGTGCGCGCGTGGTGCCTGAGCAGGAACTCGATCACCATCGACGGCGGGAACTTCGGCGCCCCGCCGAAGCCGCCGCGCTGCGGGTCGTACTCCCGGGTCAGCCCGAGCAGCGCCTGCGCCAGCTCCTGCTCCCCGGGCACCTTCACGTCGCCGAAGTTCAGCTCCCGCCCGGCCAGGTCCCGCACGATCTTCCCGGCCACCTCGGTGACCTCCTCGCGCCGCTCCGCCCACGCCTGGTGCACGCCCTGCAGCACCTGGAGGAAGGAGGGCATGCCGTGCCGGGGCGCCGGCGGGAAGTAGGTGCCGAAGTAGAACGGCTCGGCGTCCGGAGTCAGGAACACCGACATGGGCCAGCCGCCCTGCCCGGTCGCCGCCTGCACGGCCTCCATGTAGACGGCGTCGACGTCGGGCCGCTCCTCCCGGTCCACCTTGACGCTGACGAAGTGCTCGTTCAGGTAGTCGGCGGTGGTTTGGTCCTCGAAGGACTCGTGCGCCATCACATGGCACCAGTGGCAGGCGCTGTATCCGACGCTGAGGAAGACCGGCACATCGCGCCGCCGGGCCTCCTCGAACGCCTCGGGACTCCACGGCCACCAGTCGACCGGGTTGTCCGCGTGCTGCAGGAGATAGGGCGAGGTCGCACCAGCCAGCCGGTTCATACGATCCAGCCTCTCACAGCGTCCCACCCGCCCGGCGAAGCCGACACCGCTCCCCGCAGCGTGAGGCTACGGACGGGCAGGACGTCCGGCGGTCAGGTGAGCTCGTCCGTGATCACGCGGAGCACCTGCTCCTGGCCCTCCTCGTCGAAGAAGTGACCGCCGGGGATCGGCGTCAGGCTGAACCGGCCGGACGTCTCCTTGGACCAGTCCCTCATCCGCTCGGGATGCGCCTCCGGGTCCTCCGTGCCCGCGAAGGCATGGACCGGGACGGCGAGTGGCGACTCGGGACGGAAGCCGTGGGTGCTTAGCACCGTCAGATCGGCCCGCAGCGTCGGCAGCAGCCCGGCGAGCAGCTCGGGCTGCTCCAGAACCTCGGCCGGCGTTCCGCCCATCTCACGCACGTACCCTTCGAGACCGTCCTCCCGGCCGTCCCACTCCCACTGGCAGTCGTCGCACGCCGGCGCCACGCTGGCCGCCACGAACAGCGCCCGCGGCCCGGGCAGGCCGCGCTCGCGCAGGCCGTGCGCCAGCGCCCAGGAGACCCGGGCTCCCATGCTGACGCCGTAGAGCGCGAACGGCCTGTCCAGGAGCGGCTTCATGACCTCGATCAGGTCGTCGACCAGGGGAGCCATGCGCTCGTAGGGTTCTTCGGTGAACCGGTCCGCACGGCCGGGGAGTTGCACCGCCACGGGCTCGATGTACCACGGCAGTGCCTGCGGCCACCGGCGGAACAGCGATGCGTTGCCGCCCGCGAAATGGAAGCAGAACAGACGGGTCTCGGCGGGTCCGGTGCGGCCGAACCGCTTGAACCAGCGGCGGTCGACGTTCGCCCCGGGCATCACGGTGCCGGTCATCGGCCAGCCGCCTTCAGCAGGTTGCCGGACATCAGGTCGAGGAGGCTCTCGGGGGCCTCCATGAATGTGTGGTGGCCGCCTTCGAGCAAGACGGACGTGGTCTCGCCGCACTCCTTCCAGCCGCCCATCTCGGCGTACCGGATCTCCTCGTCCTCTGTCCATCCGATGGCGGTGATCGGGCCGGGCAGCCGGTACGGGTCCGGCACGACGTACCGCTTGTTGGTGTCGAGGTCGGCGCGCAGGATCTCCAGGTAGAAGGAGAGCAGCTCCGGATTGGGGTCGCCGCCCAGCCGGCGCATGAGGCTTTCGAGTTCGACCCGTAGCTCGGTGTCGTCCATGGCCAGGAAGCGCCCCGCAGGACCGTCCTGCGGGGCGACCTGCGAGGAGACGTACAGCTGGGACGCGGCGGGCCTGCCCGTGCGAGCCAGCTCGGCGGACACCTCGTACGCGGCGAGCGCTGAGCCGCAGTGGCCGAAGAAGGCGAACGGCACGTCCAGGTACTCATCCAGACCCGGGATCATGGCCTGGGCGAGCTCCTGGTAGGTGGTGAAGTTGGGCTCGGCGAACCGCGTCTCGTGCCCCGGGAGCTCCACCGGAACGAAGTTCACGCCCTGCCACGAACGGGGCCACTGGCGGTACATGCTGGCGCCGCATCCCGAGTAGGGGATGAGAAACACCCGCGCTGCGGCGTCGGCCGACGGCCTGTGGGGCAGCCACGGGTTCCGGCCGGAGGGGCGGTGGTTCATCTGCGGGTCTCCAGGATTCGGAAAGCGCGATGCTCAGCGCTGTCGGGCGGTGATCGGCAGGTGCTTGTAGCCGGAGATGAAGTTCGACCGGAGCCGGGATTTCTCCCCTGCGTAGGCGAAGTCGGTGAACCTGGTGAGGAGTTCGGTGAAAAGGATCTTCAGGGTTACCCGGGCCACGGTGTGGCCGACGCAGTAGTGGGGGCCGATCCCGAACGCCATGTGCTTGTTGGGCCTGCGGCGCAGATCGAAGGTGTCGGGATCCCGGAACACCTCACGGTCCCGGTTGGCCGAGCCGAGCCAGACCACCACGGCGTCGCCTGCCTTGATACGGGTGCCGCGGACGACGGTGTCGCGCACGGCGTAGCGCATGAAGTGGCTGACCGGGGAACCCATGCGGAGGGCCTCCTCCACGGCGGTGGGCGTCACGCTGAGGTCGGAGGCCCAGGTGTCGAGCAGCCCGTCCTCCACATGTTCGGCCATCATGTAGTTCGGCGAGTGCGGAGTGGTGACCACGGCGCCGAGCAGCACGCTGTAGCAGTTGGACATCACCTCACCGGGCGTCATGCGCCGGCCATCCACCTCCGTGGTGATCAGGACGCTGATGAGGTCGTCGCCCAGATTGCGGCGGCGCTCGGCATAGATGTCCTGGAAGTAGGCGAACAGCCGGCGGTGCGCGTTGTCGAGGGTCGCCTGGGTGCCGCCGTCCAGCTGGTACTCGGGGTCGTCGGCGGCTATGGAGGAGTTCAGCAGCGTGGCCAGCCAGGGCCAGTCCTCACGGGGAAGCCCCATGGACGTACCGCCGACTGCGACCGGCAGGGCCAGCATGGCCTCGGCGAAGTCGAACGGGCCGCCGTCCTTCAGGGGCTCGAGCACCTCCAGGACCAGCTCACGGATCATCTGCTCCTGACGCTCGATGGCCTTGATGGCCATGGCCTTCTGAAGCCGGGCGCGCATGATCGTGTGCCGGGGCGGATCGGTCGCCGCGATCTGCCGGCCGCCCGCCGGGTCCTCCACCCCGAGGATGTTGAGCAGTGTGCCGCGCTCGGACGTGAACGTGTGGGCGTCGCGCAGCACCTGGTCGGCATCGTGGTAATTCACCACCGACCAGAAGCCGTTGTTCTCGTCCACCTGCTCCCAGGTGAGGTGGTCCTTTTCGCGCAGCTCGGCCCAGCGCTGATGGAAGTCGCCGTGGCTGTAGAGCATGGGGTCGGCCAGGCCCATGGCTGCCTTGCCGACCGGGCAGCCGGGAGCCGGCTGGGCGGGTACCACGGGGCACGCGCCGGCCAGGGCGGTCGCTGCGGCGGGCGATTCATCGAGTGGTGGCATCCTCGACCTCCTGTGTTGACTCGGGTGAGCCCGGCCCCTCGCTCTGCCGCAGGACCTCGGCCAGGTCCGCGATCGTCGGGCGCAGGTACAGCGTCCGGGCCGGCAGGTCGACGGCGAAGTCGCGCTGCAGGGCGGCGAGCAGTTCGGCGGCCATCAGCGAGTGCCCGCCGAGCTCGAAGAAGTTGTCGGTGGAGCCGATGGGCTCGACGTCGAGGGTGTCGCTCCAGATCTCGGCCAGGCGGCGCTCCAGATCGTCGGCCGGTTCGACGTACTCGTTCCACACATTGCGCGGGATCTTGGCGGAGGGCAGGGCACCCCGGTCGACCTTGCCGTTGGCGTTGAGCGGGATCTCCGGCAGGACGAGGATCGCCCAGGGAACCAGGTGGGCGGGCAGGACGGCGGCGAGCTTCTCGCGCAGGCCCGCGCCGAACGTCGGGGCCTCCTCCTCCCCCAGGCCGCTCACGGCGACATAGGCGATCAGCCGGGTGTCGCCGGCTCCGTCAGTGTGGGTGAGGGCGGCGGCCTCCTCGACCCGAGGGTCCTTGAGCAGCTCCGTCTCGACGGTGCTTGGCTCGACCCGGTAGCCGCGGATCTTGACCTGGCGGTCTGCCCGGCACAGGAAATCCAGGGTGCCGTCGGGCAGCTCCCGCACGATGTCGCCGGTGCGGTACATGCGGCGGCCGGGTTCCGGACCGAAGATGTCGGCGACGAACTTCTCGGCGGTGGCGCCCGGCTTGTTGAGGTAGCCGGTGGCCACGCCGTCGCCGCCGACCCACAGCTCACCCCATTCGCCCGGCGGGACGGGGCGCATCGCGTCGTCGAGGATGGCGGCGGTGGTGCCGTGGATGGGGGTGCCGATCGGGACCCGCTCGTTGTCACTGCTCTTACGGGTCGTCCAGCATGTGGTGAACGTGGTGTTCTCGGTCGGACCGTATCCGTTGGTGAACGTCAGGTGCGGGTGCGCGGCCAGAAGACGGCGCACGTGGTCGGGCGAGAGGACGTCACCGCCCGCGAGGAGGTGGCGTACCGTGCCCAGGCCGTCGAGGTGATGGGTGACCAGCTTGTGGAAAAGACCCGAGGTCAGCCACAGAATGGTGACGCCCTCGTCGTGGATGGTCTTGACGATCTCGTCCAGGTCGGCCCGTCCGGACGGAGCGAGCGCGAGCCGGCAGCCCTTGACCAGCGAGGTCCAGATCTCGAAGGTCGACACGTCGAATCCGACGCGGGTGATCTGCAGGAAGACGTCGTCGGGGCGTACCTCGATCCAGTCGGGTGTGTCGATCAGCCGGAAGATCGCGCGGTGCGACACCACGACGCCCTTGGGCACGCCCGTGGAGCCGGAGGTGTAGCAGACGTAGGCGGGGCTGTCCGGCCCGATTTCGGCGGCGGGCAGCAGCCCGGGCTCGGCGGCGGCCGCCTCGGCGGGTTCGTCGATCGACAGCACGTGCTCGATACCGTCGGCCAGCGACGCGGTGCCCGCGTCGGTCACGGCGAAGCGGGCCCGCGCGTCGTCGAGGATGCGGGCGCGCTGTTCGGCCGGCTCGGCCGGGTCGAGATACAGATAGGCGCCACCCGCCTTGAGGATTGCCGTCAGCACGACCATGAGCTCGATGGAGCGGTCGAGCATCACGGCGACGACGCTGCCTCCGCGCACCCCCGCAGCGCGCAGCCGCCGGGCCAGGGCGTCGGCGTCGGCGTCGAGCTGCTGGTAGCTGAGCCTGCGGTCGCCATGGCTGATCGCGGTCGCCTCTGGAGTCCGCGCGGCCTGTTCCGCGACCATGTCGTGCACGCATCGCGGCGAGCGGGCTGACTGAAGGCTACCCATCACTGGCTCCCTACCTTGTGATTCTCTGCTCGGACCTGCGGCCGATGCCCTTGCGGACTCAGCGGGAGGCGGAGGCCATGTCGGGGTCCTGGCGTGCGCTGAGGGGGCGAAGGTCGGTCCAGTTCTCGTCGACGTAGTCGAGGCAGGACTGCCGGGTGCCTTCATATACGGCCCTCCAGCCGGCCGGAATGTCCAGCTTGACCGGCCAGAGCGAGTGCTGCTCCTCGGCATTGACGAGAACAGCGAAGGTCCCCTCGGGATCGTCAAAGGGATTCATTTCGTGCGCTCCTTGAATTGGCAGCTGGATGGGGAGTGGGACGGGACCGAATTGCCGCACCGAAGTGACGAGGGGGCGCGGGGGCTGCCGGCGAATGCCCGGCGTTCTGCGCTCACTGGTCTCCCGATCACTGCTGGACCTCGAGCTGAAGCTACCCGGACGGCACCGCCGCGTACTGTCACATGAAAGGACGACATCCGGTCGCTGGGCTCAGCACACCTTGTGCACCCAGGCGTGCGGGTCGGGCAGCCGACCGTACTGGATGCCGAGCAGTTCCTCGCGCAGGCGCCGGGTGACGGGACCGGGCTCGCCGTCTCCGATGGTCCACCCCTTGCCGCCGGCTCCCTTGACCCGGCCGATCGGGGCGATGACGGCCGCCGTCCCGCAGGCGAAGGCCTCGGTCATCCGCCCCGAAGCGCACAGTTCCTGCCACTGGGGCACCGACATGGGCCGTTCCTCGGCGTCCAGACCGAGCTCGGGGGCCAGACGGAGCAGGGAGTCGCGCGTCACGCCGGGCAGCAGCGTGTCGGTCAGCGGGGGTGTGACGATCCGCGGCCTGCTCCCGCCACCCTCGTCGAGAACGAAGAAGATGTTCATGCCGCCCATCTCCTCCACCCAGGTGTGTTCGGCCGCGTCCAGCCACACCACCTGGTCGCAGCCCTCGGCCACACCCTGGCGCTGGGCGGCGAAGGCTGCGGCGTAGTTGCCGCCGGCCTTGGCGGCGCCGGTGCCACCGGGCGCGGCCCGGGTGTAGTCCTCCGACAGCCACACCGTCAGCGGCCGGAGCCTTTCCCCGGGACCGAAGTAGGCGGTGGCCGGAGAGGCGAAGACGACGAACAGGTAGCTGCGCGAGGGGAGGGTGAACCCCAGCTCGTGCTGGGTGGCGATCATCAGAGGCCGCAGGTAGAGGCTCTCACCGGCTCCTGCGGGGACCCAGGCCGCATCCTGGGTGACCAGCAGTTCCAGGGCTCTCAGGAAGGTCGCCTCGGGTATGCCGGGCATCGCCAGGCGCTCGGCGGAGCGGTTGAACCGGGCCGCATTGACACGTGGCCGGAAGAGAGCCACGCCGCCGCCGTCCTGCCGGTAGGCCTTCATGCCCTCGAAGCACTCCTGGCCGTAATGGAAGACGGAGGCGGAGGGATCCAGGCTGATCGGGCCGTAGGGTTCGAGCCGCCCGTCGTGCCAGCCGAGCCCCTCGTCCCAGCGCGCTGTGACCATGTGATCGGTGAAGATCCGGCCGAACCCGGGCTCGGCGAGGATCGCCTCGCGCTCCCTGTCCGGCACGGGCCGGTCATTGACACGGATCTCGAAGTCCACCGGCTGACCCCTCTTCCTCACTGAACTCTGGTGAGTGAAAGCCCTGTTGTGGCCCCCGAAACTACCCGTGGCAGGTGGGCGCGGCGTTGTCACATGAAAGAACGACATGCGGGCGCGGGGCCGGTGAAGGAGGCTGACTGACCGAGGCTGGGGAAGTTGTCGAATTCGGCTTCGCACTTCCCACCGAAGTGGCCGCCGACGGGATGGAATTACGTATGGGCATCGCCATTGCCAAGCTGGAAGCCTGGATGCGCGACTACTACCACAAGGTCGATCACGATATCGGCAGCAGCGGCGTGCGCGACCTGTCCGTGGCGGAACTTCGAGCGCTGTGCGGGTTCGAGCTGAGCGAGCTGGACTCGCTGGTGCTGCACGACAGCGAGGCATACGGCGGGCCCGGGCTGCGTGCCGCGCTGGCGGACCGCTGGACCGGTGGGGACGTCGACCCGGTGATGGTCACACATGGTTCCAGCGAGGCCATCTACATCGTCATGCACACACTGCTCGAGGCGGGCGACGAGGTGATCGTCGTCGACCCGGCGTACCAGCAGCTGTACGACATCGCCCGGTCGAAGGGCTGCCGGATCACCCCTTGGCGGCTCCGCGCCGACCGGGGCTTCTCCCCCGACATAGAGCTGCTGCGCAAGCTGGCCGCCTCGGGCCCGCGCATGATCGTGGTGAACTTCCCGCACAATCCGACCGGGGTGTCGATCACCGCCGAGGAGCAGGACGAGCTCATCGCCATCGCGGCCGCGTCGGGCGCGTGGCTGGTCTGGGACAACGCGTTCGGCGAGATGACCTACACGGCAGCCCCGCTGCGCCTGCCGCACGACCGCTACGAGAAGGTCATCTCCTTCGGCACCCTCTCCAAGAGCTACGGCCTGGCCGGCATGCGGGTGGGCTGGTGCCTGGCCCCGCGGGAACTGCACGAGCAGATGGCGGTGCTGCGCGACTACATCGCGCTGTACGTGTCACCCGTCCTGGAGTTCTTCGCCGAGAAGGCCGTCCGCAATGCGGACCGCATCGTGGCGCTCCAGCGCGAGCACGCTGCCGCCAATCTCAAGATCCTGCAGGACTGGGCCGCCGGCCTGCCCGACCTGGTCCGGCTCACCCCGCCGGACGGAAGCGTCACGACCTTCGTGGAGTTCCCCCGTCTGCCCGACGTGGAGCGCTCCTGCCGTCGGCTGGCCGAGGAGCACCGGGTGCTGCTCGTGCCGGGCATGTGCTTCGGCGACGACTTCCGCTCCTACGCCCGGCTCGGTTTCGGCGGTACGACCGCCGAGTTGACGGCCGGGCTCTCCTCCCTCGAACAAGTGCTGCGCGAAGACTCCCGAACGGTGGCGGACCGATGACCGATGACCTGCAGGCCCGCATAGCGGCCCTCTCACCGGACAAGCGAGCGGTGCTGGAGCGGCGGCTCGCCGAGATGGCGGCCGAGCGCGGCCCCGTCGCGGACGGCAGGATCAAGCCGCGCGACCGCAGTGTGCCGGCACCGCTGTCGTTTGCGCAGCTGCGCGAGTGGACCACCGGTCGGATCCGGGGGTCCAACAACATCAGCGGAGCCCTGCGGCTCGTCGGAGCCCTCGACCTGTCCCTGCTCAGCAAGGTGCTGACGGAGATCGTCGAGCGTCATGAGGCACTGCGGTCCACGGTCGAGCTCAGAGGCCGTACGCCCGTGCAGGTGGTACAGCCGGTCACGCCGGTGCCGACCCCGCTGGTGGACCTGTCGGACCTGCCGGCCGAGGAGCAGTCGGCCGAGATCCGGCGGCGCGCCGATGCCGAGCTGGTGCGCCCGTTCGCGCCCGATGAGGCACAGCGGTTGCGGATCCAGCTGCTGCGGCTGGCCCCGGACACCCACGTGGCGCTTTTCACGACCGACCATGCGGCATCCGACGCGTGGTCGATGGCCATCCTCGTCAGGGAGTTCGTGACCCTGTACGGCATCCACCTCAGCGGCGGGACAGGCGGGCTGCCCCTGCCGGAGATCCAGTTCGGGGACTTCGCCGCCCTGCAGGCGGAGGAGTTCACCGACGAGCGGATCGCCGCCGAACTCGACTACTGGAAGAAGGCGCTGGACGGCGCGCCGACCCGGCTCGCGCTGCCGGTCGACCGGCCCTACCCCGCGCGGCCGACCTTCGCGGGCGCCCAGTACCACATCGATCTCTCGCCCGAACTGAGCGAGGACCTCAAGACGTTCGGCGAGCGGGAGAACGTCTCGCTGTTCATGGTGCTGCTCGCCGCCCTCTCCGTGCTGCTCCACCGGTACTCCGGGCAGGACGACTTGGTGATCGGATCGGCCATCTCAGGGCGCAACCGGGTGGAGACCGAGCAGCTCATCGGCTGCTTCGCGAATCTGCTGCCGTTGCGGATGCGGCTCTCCGAGGACCAGACGCTGCGCGAACTGGTGCATGCCGCACGGGACACCACGACGGCGGGGTACGACCACCAGGACCTGCCCTTCGAACGGCTGCTGGAGCAGCTGGGCATCGGCCGGGAGGCGGCCCAGACCCCGCTCATCCAGGTCATGATCAACGTCCTGACCGCGCCGGCGAGCACCCTCGAGCTGCCGGGCCTGACGATCTCGCCGGAGCCGATGGACATAGGGCCGGTCTCCATCGACCTGACGCTGTTCGCCATGCCGCGCGGCGAGACGGTGTCGCTGCAGTGGCAGTACAGCACCGAGCTGTTCGACACCGAGACAGTGGAGCTGCTGGCCTCGCAGTTCGTCAACGTGCTCCGTCAGCTGGTGACGAAGCCCGACACGGCAGTCGGTGACGTGGAGTTCATCGTCGCCCCGGTCGCGGCGGTGACCGCCCCCGCTCCGGGGGCGGCCCGCGGTCCCGGCTTCGTGGAGCTGTTCCAGCGACGGGCGGCCCTCGCCCCGCACACCACGGCGGTGGTGCACGACGGGACCGCGCTCAGCTATGCGGAGCTGAACCGGCGCGCCAACCGGCTCGCGCACGAATTGCGCCGGCGGGGCGTCGGACCGGAGGTCGGCGTCGGCATCCTGCTCGACCGGTCGCCCCGGCTGCCCGTGGCGATCCTTGCGGTGCTCAAGGCCGGCGGCTACTACGTGCCCCTCGACCCGTCCTACCCGGCGGAGCGCCTGTCGTTCATGCTGACGGACGCAGGCGTGCGAGTGCTGATCACCGAGGGAGAGCCGGCCACCCAGGGGACCCGGTGGCCGGTCGAGATCCTGCGCATGGACTCGCTCCCCGACGGGCCCGACCACGATCTGCCCACGCTGCCCGACCCGGCGTCGCTGGCGTACATGGTGTACACCTCGGGTTCGACCGGCCGCCCCAAGGGCGCCGAGATCGAGCATCGCTCGCTGGTGACCTTCGCCCGTGAGGTGGTGGAGCGTTTCGGGCTCGGCAGCGGGGACCGGTTCCTTCAGTTCGCCTCGCCGAGCTTCGACGTGCTCGTGGAGGAGCTGTTCCCCATCTGGCTGGCCGGTGGTGCCGTGGTCATCCCTGCCGAACCGATGCTGGGCGGCGGCGCCGATCTGGCGGAGCTGCTCGAGCGCGAGCGCGTCACGGTGATGGAGCTGCCCACCGCGTACTGGCACGAGTGGACGCGCTCGCTGCGACGCCAGGACCGCCGGCTTCCGGACTGGCTCCGCCTCGTGATCATCGGCGGGGAGCGGGTGCTCCCCGACCGCATCACCATGTGGGAGCCGCTCGGCGTGCCGCTGATGCATGTGTACGGCCTGACGGAGACGACCGTAAGCTCGACCTTCTTCCGCCTCGACCCGCCCGACCAGAAACGCGACTGGCCCAACCTCCCGATCGGCACCCCGCTGCCCTCGGCCGATCTGCGCATCCTCGACAGCCGGCTGCGCCCCGTCCCCGTGGGCGGGTGCGGCGACCTGTACATCGGCGGGATCAGTCTGGCCCGCGGCTACCACGGCCGCCCCGGGCTGACCGCACAGCGGTTCGTCGCGGACCCGGACCCGGCGCATCCGGGCGAGCGGCTGTACCGCACCGGTGATGTGGTCCGGCAACGCCCGGACGGCAACCTGGAGTTCGTGTCCCGAGCCGACACCCAGATCAAGATCCGCGGCTTCCGGGTGGAACCGGCGGAGATCGAGGCAGCCCTCAGCCTGCATCCCGAGATCAGCGAGTCGGTGGTCGACGTGCACGAGCCCGAGCCCGGGGACAAGCGGCTCGTGGCATACGTCGTCCCTCACGGTTCCCCCGCACCCGCCGCCGCGACGCTCCGGGAGTTCCTGGCGCGGGAGCTGCCGCCGTACATGGTGCCCGCGACCTTCGTGCCCCTCGACGCGCTGCCGCTCACGCCGAACGGCAAGATCGACCGTGCCGCGCTGCCCGCTCCCACCGCGGAACGCCCCGCCGAGCCGGAGGATGCCGTCACGCCGCAGAACCCTGTGGAGCAGAGCCTCGCGAAGATCGTCGCCGGGGTCATCGGCGTCGAGAGCATCGGCCCGCACGACAACTTCTTCGAGCTGGGCGGAGATTCGATCCTGGCCATCCAGGTGGTCGCGCAGGCACAGGACATCGGCATCCGGATCTCCCCGCTGGACCTGTTCGAGCACCCCACGGTCGCCTCGCTCGCGGCGGTCACCACGGCCGCCCCGGCCATCGACGCCGAGCAGGGCGTCGTCAGCGGGCCGTCGCCGCTGGCCGCGCCGCAACGCTGGTTCTGTGGCGCGGACTTCACCGACCCGCATCACTGGAACGTCTCCACGCTGCTCGAACTGCGCGAGACCTACCCGCCGGAGATGCTGCGCGAGGCGGTCCAACAGCTCCTCGTCCACCACGACGGCTTGCGGCAGCGGTTCCAGCTCAACGGCGTCCAGACGCGCGTCCGGATCGCCCTGCCCCAGGGCCGTACGCCGTTCACCGCGCACGACCTGTCCGGCCTGGACGCGGACGAGCAGGAGCGCCGGATCACCGAGCTGACCGCCGAGGCGGCTGCGGGCCTCAAACTCTCGGTCGGTCCGCTGATCCGCTTCGAGTTCTTCCAGCTCGGCGACGGGCGTCCCGACCGTCTCGCGGTGATCGCGCATCACCTGGTCGCAGACGTCACCTCCCTGCGCATCGTCGTGGAGGATCTGCGGACCGCGCTGCTGGCGCTGGCCGCCGGACAGACGGTGGCACTGCCGGCGAAGACGACGTCCTGGCAGTCCTGGGCCCGCCGCCTCGCCTCGCACGCCGGTACTCAGCCGGTGCAGTCGCAGCGGCCGTACTGGACGGATCTCGTCGAGGAGGCATCCGGCGTGCTGCCCTCCGACACAGCGGCTGCGGACGACCCTGGCCCCGGAACGGTCGCCGACGCGCGCGAGGTCGTCGCGCGGCTCGGCTCGGCGGAGACCACCGAGCTGCTCCAGGCCGTTCCCGCCGCGCACAACTGCCGGATCGACGACCTGCTGCTCACGGCGCTGGGCCGCACCCTGAGCGAATGGACCGGCCGGCCACGGACCGTGGTCGACCTGCGGCGGCACACCCGCGAAAAGGTATTCGGTGACATCGATCTGGCCCGCACCGTCGGCTGGCTGGACACCGTCCACCCGTTCGCTCTGGTCAGCGAGCCCGGCAGCACTCCCGCCACCACCCTGAAGTCGGTCAAGGAGACCCTGCGGGCCGTCCCCGAAGGAGGGCTCGGCTGGCAGCTGCTGCGCCAGGGCAACGATCCGCTGCCGGATTCCCCGGCAGAGCTGGTCTTCGCCTACACCGGCCAGCTCGACGAGCCGTCGCCGGCAACGGACGGCTTCACCGTGCTCGGTCCCGCCGGTCCCGCGGCGAGCCCGCTCGCCCGCCGCCTCTATGCGCTGGACGTGCGCGCCGCGGTCAACGGCGGCCGGCTCACCGTCACCTGGGAGTACAACCACCGGCTGCACCACCGGGAGACCGTGGAACGGCTCGCGGAGCGCTTCCTGGCGGAGCTGCGCGCCCTCGCGGCCGACGGCGACGCCACGCACACACCGTCGGACTTCCCGCTCGCCCGGGTCGACCGGTCGCAGCTCGACGGACTTCTCAACCGCCTGCAGTCGGGCCGGGAGACCCCGTGAGCAACACCGACGTCGAGGACGTCTACGAGCTGTCCCCCCTGCAGCAGGGGATGCTGCTGCACACCTTGTACGGGGGTGAGACGGACACCTACGTCGCACAGCGCAGCTTCGAGATCGAGGGCACGCTCGACGCCGGTTTCCTGGAGCAGGCGTGGCGGCAGGTCGTTGCGGCGCATCCCGCGCTGCGCACCTCCTTTCACTGGGAAGGGCTGGACAAGCCGCTCCAGGTGGTGCACCGCAGGCCTCCGGACGCGCTGTCGCGGCACGACTGGTCGGACGCCGACGAGGACGAGCAGCGGGCCAGGTTCGAGCAGCTGCTCGCCGAGGACCGGGCGGCGGGCTTCGACCCGGAGCGTCCGCCGTTGCAGCGGCTGCATCTGATCCGGCTCGGTGACAAGCGCCACGGGTTCGCCTGGACCCACCACATGCTGCTGCTCGACGGCTGGTCGGTGCCGATCGTCCTCGGCGACCTCGTGCGCCGGTACCGCTGTCTCCTCGCGGGCGCTGCCCCGCCGGCCGCGCCCGCGCCGTACCGGGACTACATCGCCTGGCTGCAGCGCCAGGACCTTCAGGCGGCCAGGAACTGGTGGAGCCGTGCCCTGGCGGGTCCCGCCGGCAGCGGGCGGCTCGGCCCGCTGCTGCGACTCGACCCGCGGCGCGGACCCGGCGCGGTGGACGAGGTCCGCAGGGACCTGCCGGCCGTCCTCGAGGACCGGCTGCGCGCGGCCGCCGCACGCCATCGAGTCACCCTCAGCACCCTGCTGCAGGCTGCCTGGGCGCTGGTGCTCAGGCGGTTCAGCGGGGACTCGGAGGTCACCTACGGCTGCACCAGCTCGGGACGGCCCGCCGAACTGCGGGGCGTCGACGAGATGGTCGGGTCGTTCATCAACACCCTGCCGATCCGGGTCGCCGTGCCCCAGGACGGTGATCTGACCGCATGGCTGCAGGAGCTGCAGTCCCTGCACTCCACGGCCCGGCGCTACGAGTACACGCCGCTGGCGCAGATCCGGTCCTGGGCGGGCGTGCCCGGCGATCAGCCGCTGTTCGAGAGCGTCGTCGTCCTGGACAACTACCCGCTCGCCCTCGGCGGCGGGGAGCTGGCCGGGCAGTTCTCGATCCGTTCGGTGAACGACTTCGAGAAGACCAGTGAGGCGCTGACCCTGATCGTGACGCCCGCGCCCGCCTCGGTCGTGCGGCTGGTCTTCCACCGCGAACGGTTCGAGCCGGGCACGGTCGACGACATGATGGAGTACCTCCACCGCGTCCTGGAGGCGCTCACCGGCGCCGGGACGATCACCGAGGTGCTGACGGCGGCGGCGGAACGCGTGGCGGGCGCGCCGGCGGTGAGCGTGACCTACCCGGACGCGGAGCTCACCCTCGCGGCACTGGTGGAACGTCAGGCGGCGGCAACCCCGGACGCGGTCGCCGTCCTCGCGGACGACGGCACCCTCACCTACGCCCAGCTGCTCGACCGCTCCCGGCGGGCGGCCGGAGCGCTGGCCGCGGCCGGCGCGGGGCCCGGCCAGGTCGTCGGCGTCTGCGCCGATCGCTCCCTGGACATGGTCACGGGCGTGCTGGGGGCGCTGCTGGCCGGCGCCTCCTATCTGCCTCTCGAGCCGTCGCTGCCGACCGCGCGTCTGGCGTTCATGGCCGGCGAGGCGGGAATGACGGTGGCCTTCGCCTCGCCGGACCACGTGGAGACGGCCGTCCGGGCCGGAGCACGGCGTGTCCTGACCTCGGCGGATCATGCCGAGGGGGCAGCACAGTCGTCCCCGGGCCGACCCGATGACGCCGCCTACGTACTGTTCACCTCCGGCTCCACCGGCCGCCCCAAGGGCGTGGTCGTCACCCACCGCGCCATCGTCAACCGGCTGTTGTGGATGCAGGAGACGTTCGCGCTCGGTGCTGCCGACCGGGTGCTGCAGAAGACCCCGCTGAGCTTCGACGTGTCGGTGTGGGAGCTGTTCTGGCCGCTGATGACCGGGGCCACCATGGTCCTGGCCCGGCCCGGCGGGCACCAGGACAGCGCCTATCTGGCCCGCGTCATGGCCGAACGATCCGTCACCGTCGCGCATTTCGTGCCGTCGATGCTCCAGCTCTTCCTCGACGAGCCTGTCGAGGCGCCGGCCCTGCGCCGGGTGATGTGCAGCGGCGAGGCGCTCCCGCATCCGCTGGTGGAACGCTTCCGTGCCGTTCTTCCGCACGTGGAGCTGCACAATCTGTACGGGCCGACCGAAGCCGCCGTCGACGTCACCTGGTGGGACTGTGCTCGTCCGGCACCGGCGGGGGTGGTCCCGATCGGGGAGGCCGTCGCGAACACCGGCACGCACGTCCTGGACGAGCGTCTGGAGCCCGTGCCCGTCGGGGTTCCCGGCGAACTCTTCCTGAGCGGTGTCCAGTTGGCGCGCGGCTACGTCAACCGCCCGGCGCTGACCGCGGAACGGTTCGTCGCGCACGACCTGGCGGGGCCCGGAGGGCGGCTGTACCGGACCGGCGACAAGGTGCGCAGGCTGCGGGACGGGTCGCTGGAATTCCTCGGGCGGATCGACCAGCAGGTGAAGATCCACGGCTACAGGATCGAGCTGGGCGAGGTGGAGCAGATCCTGCTCACCCAGCCGTCGGTCCGGGAAGCGGTGGTGACGGTGCGCGAGGGATCGCGCCTCGCAGCGTACGTCACCGGTGACGGCCTCGACACGGCCGCCCTGCACGACGCGCTGCGCTCGGCTCTGCCCCGCTACATGGTTCCGGCCACGGTGACCGCCCTGCCCTCGATGCCGCTGACCCACAACGGCAAGCTGGACCGGCGCGCGCTGCCCGACCCCGCTCCGGCGGTTGCCGCCACGGCCGGTGACGCGCCGGCTTCCGCGCGGGAGGAGAGCATCGCCGAGGTCTTCCGGGACCTTCTGGACCTGCCCGCCGTGGACGTGACGACGAGCTTCTTCCACCTGGGCGGCGACTCCTTCACCGCGGTCCGGGCCGTGCGACGAATCGAGGGCGCCACGGTCGGGCTGCTCGCCGCGCACCCGAGCGTGCGGGAGCTGGCGGCGGCGTTGGAAGCAGCCGAGAAGCCCAGCCTGCTGCTCCGGCTGACCCCGGAGGACCCGGCGGCACGGCACACCCTGGTGTGCGTGCCGTTCGGCGGCGGCAGCGCCATCGGCTACCAGCCCCTGGCGGCCAGCCTCGGCCCCGGCCGCACGCTGCTGGCCGTGGCGCTGCCGGGCCACGAGCTCGGCGGCGATCCGCAGTTGCGGCCGCTCGGCGAGGTGGCCCGGGACGTCGCGGACGAGATCCTGAAGACCGTGGACGGTCCGGTCTCGGTCTACGGGCACTGTGTCGGGGTGGCGCTGGCCGTCGAGGTGGTGCGGTGCCTGGAGACCTCGGGCCGGACCGTCGAGCGGCTGTTCGTCGGGGCCTCGTACCCCTTCTACGAGAGCCGCATCCCGCGGCGGCGGCGTGAGGGCCCGGCGGCCGACCGGGCGGAGATGCGCTATCTGCAGTCGCTCGGCGGATTCCGCGGAGTGGTGGATGACGACGAACTCGCCTTCGTCATGCGGGCGTTCCGCCATGACGCGGCAGCCGCCCAGGCGTACTTCACCCAGCAGTGGCCCCGCCGCGGACGCACGGAGCCGCTCAGGGCGCCGATCACCGTGGTCGTCGGTACGGACGACCCGGAGACCCCGCGCTACGAGCGCAGGCACCGGGTGTGGGAGCGCTTCGGTTCGTCCGTGGACCTGGCGACCGTGCCCGGCGGGGGCCACTACTTCCTGCAGCAGCAGCCGGAGGCCCTTGCGGCGATCATCGCCTCGGCGTCCGGGGAGCCGGACGCCGGGGGGCGGCCCCCTCGCGATCAGTGAGCGCCCTACTCCGGCAGAGCGCGCGGCTTGGCGCGCAGAGTCACCGACGTCGGCAGGACGGCGAACCCGCGCTGATGCGGGGAGTGCACGCGGCGGGCGTACGTCATGTCGATCTCGTAGTCGGAGATGCGTGCTCCGATCTCCTCCAGGGCGATCCTGATCTCGAGCTTGGCGAGGGCGGCGCCCAGGCAGTAGTGCGGGCCGTGCCCGAAGCTGATCAGCTGGCCGGTGTCCCGGTCCAGGTCGTAGCGGTCGGGATCCTCGAAGACCCTGCGGTCGCGGTTGCCGGACGCGGGCAGGAGGGCGACCCGGGCGCCGGCCGGCAGCAGGACGTCGTGCAGCACCGTGTCCTCGGTGACGGTGCGAGCGACCATCTGGCTGGCCGAGTCGTAGCGCAGGGTCTCCATCGTCCAGTCGCCCGGCCGGTGGTCGAGGCCGGCCCGCTTCACGTCAGGGTGCAGCCAACCGTGGTACCAGGCATTGCCGATGACCTTGCCCGTCGACTCGTTCCCGGCAGTGATCAGCAGGAAGAGGAAGGCGACGATCTCCGAGTCGGTCAGCGGCCGGCCGTCGACCCGCACGTCCAGAAGGTGCGAGGTGAGGTCGTCGCCGGGACGGCGCCGCAGTTCGTTGACGTGCGCGACGAAGTACGAGGCGAGGCGCAGGGCGGCCTGGACGGATCCGGGCGGGCGCTTCTCCTCGCCGTCTTCGCGCATGTTCAGCAGGTCGGTGTCGGCGCGGATCAGGTCCCAGTCGGCGGCGGGTATGCCGACCATGTCGCACACGATGTCGTTGGGCAGGGCTGCCGCGTAGTCGCCGGCGAAGTCGAATTCGCCCTGCTCCAGGAGCGGCAGCAGCCGCTCGCGGGCCGCCTTGCGGATGCGAGCCTCCTGGCCGGTGACATGCCGGGCGGTGAAGCCGCTGGAGACCAGGGTGCGCAGCCGGCCGTGCTCCGGCGGGTCCATGGCGAGGAAGAAGCTGGTCTTGTACGCCTCGGGGCCCCACAGCTCGGTCTCCAGCGAGATGCCGTTACGGCTGGAGAACAGCTTGGGGTTGCGCAGTGCGGAAAGCACGTCCCCGTGCCGGGACAGGGCCCAGAAGTCGCGTTCTTCGTTGCGGTAGACCGGCTCGTTCTCCCGCATCCAGGCGTAGACCGGGTAGGGGTCCTCGTGCAGCTCCCAGGAGAAGGGGTCGTACAAGGGGCGGTCCGCCGCGTCGATGCCGTTGTCCTGGCTGGCCGGGCTGTCGGTGCGCATCTATACAACTCCAGTGCCGGTACGAACAGGGCCCCCTGCGCCCTGCCTCAGGAACGTACGACGCACGCGACAGGCTGTCCTGTCACGCGAACCGGGGGCTACCTGTCCGCTCCGTCACGGCCTGAGGTGGTGCCACCGGTCGTCAAGAACGTGGCCGGCTGCGCCTGCCTCACCCTTCAGGAGGATGCATGACCTCGATCGTCCTGCCCGCCACGGACGACCTGCGTGCGCGTGCCCGCGCGTGCCTGGACCGCATCGGGGTGGTGATCCCGGAAGGCGACGAACTGTACGCCCGGACGCCCATTACCGGCGAGGACCTGTTCGGCCTGAAGGGCAGCGGCGCGACGGAGACGGAGGCGGCCATAGCCGCCGCCCACGACACCTTCCTCACCTGGCGCACCACACCGGCCCCGCGCCGCGGCGACGTCGTGCGCCGCTTCGGCGACCTGGTACGGGAGCACCATGACGACCTGGCCGAGCTGATCACCCTGGAGGCGGGGAAGATCCGGGCCGAGGCGTACGGCGAGGTTCAGGAGATGATCGACATCGCGGACTACGCGGTGGGACTCTCCCGTCAGCTGTACGGACGGGTCATCGCGTCCGAGCGGCCCGGCCACCGGATGGCCGAGACCTGGCACCCGCTGGGCGTCGTAGGCATCATTTCCGCTTTCAACTTCCCCGCCGCCGTGTGGTCCTGGAACACCACGATTGCCCTGGTGTGCGGTGACACGGTGGTGTGGAAGCCGTCGGAGCAGACTCCGCTGATCTCGCTGGCCTGCGACCGGCTGCTGGCCCGGGCCGCCGAGGAGACCGGCGCCCCGGCCGGCATCCACCACCTGCTGATCGGCGGGCAGGAGACGGGCGAGGCGCTCGTGGACGACCGGCGCGTGGCGCTGGTCAGTGCCACCGGTTCGACGCGGATGGGCCGCTCGGTCGGCCCGCGGGTGGCCGCCCGCTTCGGGCGCTCCCTGCTGGAGCTGGGCGGTAACAACGCGGCGATCGTCACCCCCAGCGCCGACCTCGATCTGACCCTCTCCGCCGTGGTTTTCGCCGTCGCGGGCACCGCCGGCCAGCGCTGCACCTCGCTGCGGCGGCTCATCGTGCACCGGGACGTCGTGGACGAGCTGCTGCCCCGGCTGACCGCAGCCTTCGAACGACTGCCGGTGGGCGACCCGTTCGCGGAGGACACCCTCGTCGGCCCGTTGATCTCCCCGGCCCCGCTCGAGGCCATGCGGGAGGCGATCGCCCGGGTCACACAGGACGGCGGAAAGGTGCTCACCGGCGGCGAACAGGTGGCGACGACCGCCGAATCCGCCGCGTATGTGCGGCCGGCGGTCGTGCGGATCGACGGACACACCCCGGTCGTGCGGGAGGAGACGTTCGCGCCGCTGTTGTACGTGCTCACGTACGACTCCCTCGAGGAGGCCATCGCCCTGCAGAACGACGTCCCGCAGGGGCTGTCCGCCAGCATCTTCACGCAGGACCAGCGGGAGGCCGAGATCTTCATGTCGGCCGTGGGTGCGGACACCGGGCTGGTGAACGTCAACCTGGGCACGTCGGGGGCGGAGGTCGGCGGCGCCTTCGGCGGTGAGAAGGAGACCGGCGGTGGCCGGGCGTGCGGCTCGGACGCATGGCACGCGTACATGCGCCGGTCGACCAGCGTCGTCAACTACTCGGGCGAGGTAGCTCTCGCCCAGAACATCAGCTTCTCCTGACCGACGGTGACCCGCCCTAGACGCAAGGAATCCCCATGACTCTTCGCCGCGCAGGTTCCATCACCCCGGACCGGGTCCACACGAGTCTGGCCGAGCATCTGCTGGTCGACGGGTACCCGTTCGTGCTCGACCTGGAGCGCAGTCACGGCAGCTGGCTGGTCGACGAACTCACCGGACGTTCATACCTCGATCTCTTCACCTTCTACGCGTCCAGCCCGCTGGGCTTCAACCCGCCGGACGTGACGCAGGACCCGGAGTTCGCACGGCTCCTGGCCAAGGTGGGCGCCAACAAGCCCTCGAACGCGGATGTCTACACCACGGAACTCGCGGAGTTCGTCGCCACGTTCGCCCGGGTGCTGGGAGACCCCGAACTGCCCCATCTGTTCTTCGTAGAGGGCGGAGCGCTGGCCGTGGAGAACGCGCTCAAGTGCGCGTTCGACTGGAAGAGCCGGCGGAACGAGGCAGCCGGTCGGCCGGCCTCGCTCGGTACGCAAGTGCTGCATCTGAAGTACGCCTTCCACGGCCGCAGCGGGTACACCCTGTCCCTGACCAACACCGAGCCGGTCAAGACCGAGCGCTTCCCGGTCTTCGACTGGCCGCGCATCGACACGCCCGCGGTCCGCTTCCCGCTGGCCGACCACCTTGCCCAGGTCGAGGAGGCCGAGCGGGTGGCGCTCGCTCAGGCCGAGGCGGCGTTCCGTGCGCACCAGCACGACATCGCATGCTTCATCGCCGAGCCAGTCCTGAGCGAGGGCGGCGACAAGCATCTGCGGCCCGAGTTCCTCCAGGCGATGCAGCGGCTGTGCCACGAGCACGACGCGCTGTTCGTGCTCGACGAGGTGCAGACCGGGGTGGGGCTGACCGGCACGCCGTGGGCGTACCAGCAGCTGGGAATCGAGCCGGACGTGGTGGCCTTCGGCAAGAAGGCCCAGGTCGGCGGGGTTATGGCCGGCCGACGAGTGGACCTGGTCCCCGACCATGTCTTCCGGGTCAGCGCACGGGTGGGGTCGACCTGGGCCGGCGGCCTGGTTGACATGGTCCGCTCGCGCCGTCTGCTCGAAGTCATCGAACGCGACCGGCTGATCGAGCGGGCCGCAGACCTGGGCGGGCAGCTGTTGGCCGGGCTCCGTTCACTGGCCGACCGGTTCCCCGGACTGGTCTCCAATGCCAGGGGGCGCGGACTGATGTGCGCCTTCGATCTGCCGTCCACGACGTTCCGTGACACCTTCGTCGATGTGCTGCGGGAGGAGGGCGTCCTCGTGCTCCCCGGCGGCGAACTCTCGGTGCGGCTGCGGCCCGCGCTGTCGGTGAGCCAGGAGGAGCTGTCCTTCGCCCTCGACGCGTTCGCCCGATCGCTCAAGCGCTGCAGCGACGGCGCGCAGGCACACGGGCGAGCCCTCCCTTCCCCGCCGCCAACGGGGCGAGCCGGAAGTACGCGAGCATAGGGCTGGTTTTACCCCGTGCATCGCACATTCTCGTGTCCCCCAAAACAGCTACAGGTAGGACGACACCCGGCTGATAGCATCTGCTTTCGAATCGACAAACACGGTCTGGAGAACCGCAGTTGAGGCGATGGGAGTTAGGCGCGCGGCGATCCGGCCGATGCGGGAGAAATCGGTTGCGGCGACACAATCGCCCACAGCCAATTGCTCTGCGTCTGAATACCGATGCGCTGTCAAGCAATACGGCTATAAGACGGGGATTCATGATCAGAACCGAGGCAATTGCGGCGTCTCCTATCTATCTGGCCGGGCTCATCCAGGTCCTGCACGGTTCGGGAATCGACGTGACGGCTCGGTCGCCCCAGGCAGACCCTCCAGGTCGCACGGATGTCCTCCTCCTCGACGCCGAGGTTCTGCCCGTCGGCTCTGCGCACCTCATCACCGAACTCGCCGCCCACACACCTGTCCTGGTCGTCAATCACGCTCCGGAGGAGGACTACGAGGCCTACCTCATGGCGGGTGCCTCCGGCGTCGTCCACAAGCGGGGTTCGGTCGCCTGTATCGTGCGGGCCATTCAGGCCGTGGCCGCCGGTTCCCGGCCGGTCCCGTGCCGGCGTGACGACGCCAGGACCCCGTGCGGGTGCACCGGTTATCCGGCCGCGAAGCCGGTGGCCGCTCCCGACGCCAACCTGTCCGACCGTGAGACACAGGTCCTGCGGCAGATCTCCCGTGGCCTGACGCATGGCCAGATCGCGACACGGCTGGGTATCAGCCCGCATACGGTGGACACATACGTCAAGCGCATCCGCGCCAAGCTGGGCGTCGGCAACAAGGCGGAACTCACCCGTGTCGCCCTGCTCGGACAGCAGGTGGCGCCCCTGCCCGTACAGCCCGCCGGCCGGCCGCGCGCCGGTGACGGCGCCAGGCGGCCCGCCCGTTCCCGCGGGCAGCTGGCGCAGCAAGGAGCAGCGCAATGACCCCTCCCAAAGCGGCCCTGACGCTCAGCAAGACGGAGGCCCGCCGGCTCGCTCTGACCCGGCAGCATCTGACCGCCTCCCGCCCGGACCCGACACCGGAGGGCCTGCGTACCGTTCTGCGCTCACTGCGGTACCTCCAGCTCGACCCGGTGAGCGTCGTGGCGCCCAGCCACGAACTGGTCGTCTGGAGCCGTCTGGGGGCCGAGGCCGCGCCTCACCTGTCCACGGCATGGTGGCAGGACCGCTGGCTGTTCGAGTACTGGGCGCACGCGGCGGCCATCGTGCTCACCGAGGACTACCCGCTGCACCGCGCGACGATGGATGCCTACCCGCCGCCCAACCGGTCCTTCACACAGGTCTGGATGGACGCCAACGAGGTGCTGCTGAAGCACATCCTGTCCCGCCTCGCGGAGGGCACCCCGCTGCCCACGGAGGCCTTTGACGACTGTGCGGAAATGGACTGGCCCTCCTCCGGCTGGACCGCGGGCCGCAACGTCGAACGGATGCTGACCTTTCTCTGGCTTCAGGGCCGGGTGATGGTGCAGGCCCGGGAGGGCGGCCTGCGTCTGTGGGGCCTGCCCGACGCCTGCCTGCCCGCCGACACCGACCGGACGCCGATGGCACCCGAGCAGAAGGTCACGGCGGCCACGGAGCACACGCTGCGCGCCCTCGGGGTCGCCCGGCCGCTGGACATCAAGCAGTACTTCCTGCGCGGCCAGTACGACGGTCTGCCCGGAGTGCTGCGCGACCTCACCGAGCAGGGGAAGGTCATTCCCGTCCGAGTCGAGGGCGGCAAACCGTCCGAGACCTGGTACGTGCACGCGGACGCGGAGGCCGAGCTGACGGCGGTCCGCTCCGGCGAGTGGCACGGCCGTACCGCCCTGCTCTCGCCCTTCGACAACCTCGTCAGCGACCGGCGGCTGACCCAGCGGCTGTGGGACTTCGACTTCCGCAACGAGATGTACATCCCCAAGGCGAAGCGGCAGTACGGCTATTACCTGCTGCCGATCGTCCACGACGACCGGCTCGTCGGCCGGATCTCCCCGCGGGTCGAGCGTAAACGGGACACCCTGGTGGTCGAGGGCATCTATCTGGAGCCCGACGTCAAGCCCACGGCCGCGCTGCGCCGGGCGGTCGTCGGACAGCTGGAGGAGCTCGCCGCCTTCCGGGGCGTGCGCGGCATCGAGTACGGAGAGGTGCTCCCGGACGGCTGGCGCGCCGCGCTCCTCTCCTCATGAACGGGCCGGCCTCGTTCGGCACGTCCCCTGAAGAGGGGGATGGTGACCCCGGGCGGGGCCCGGGAAGCTCGGGGCGACCAGCCTTTCGAAGGAGAACCGGCGTGCGACTCACTCCCAGGACCCTGCAGCAGAGCGACTCTCCCATCGGAGCGACGTACGCACTGCTCGACGAGCGTGGGGCGCAGGGGAACGCCGAACTGCTCGATCTCGCCCAGGCGGCGCCCGCCTATCCGCCGGCCCCGTCGGTCGTGGACCATGTCGTGTCCGTCGCCCGGGACGCCCACGGCGCCGACTACGTGGACCTGGAGGGACTGCCGAAGCTGCGGTCCGCCTTCGCCGCCGAGCTGTCCAGGGACTACCGGGGCCGCGTCGACGCGGAGAACGTCGTCGTCACCGCCGGCTGCAACCAGGCCTTCTGCCTGGTGACCTCGGCCCTCACCCAGCCCGGCGACGAGATCGTTCTGCCGTTGCCGTACTACTTCAACCACGACATGTGGCTGCGGTTCGACGGCGTCACCCCGGTATACCTGGATCCCGGGCCCGGCCTCGTGCCGAGCGCCGCCGCGGCCGAGTCCCTGATCACCCCGCGCACCCGGGCGATCGTGCTGGTGACACCCGGCAACCCCACCGGGGTGACGATCCCCCCGCAGGAGATCACCAGGTTCGCGCGACTGGCCGAGCGGCACGGGATCGCCCTGGTCCTCGACGAGACGTACCGCTCGTTCCGCGGCACGGACGAACCCCCGCACCCGTTGTTCTCCGAACCGGGCTGGCAGGAGACGGTCGTCAGCCTGCACAGCTTCTCCAAGGACCTTGCGATCCCCGGCTACCGGGTCGGCGCGGTCGTGGCCTCGCCCGCGCTGAACAAAGAAGTCATGAAGCTGCTCGACTGCGTCGCGATCTGCCCGCCGCGCATCGGCCAGGAGGCCGCCTGGGCCGGACTCACCGGAGCCGACCGGTGGCGCCGGGACCGATCGGCGGAGGTCGTCGCCAAGCGGGAGGCCTTCGCCCGGGCCATGGCGGGGCGTCCCGGCGGGTTCGAGCTGCTGTCCGTCGGCGGCTTCTTCGGCTGGGTGCGCCACCCGTTCACCGACCGGCCGACCGGGGACGTCGTACGCGAACTGCTGCTGAAGCACGACGTTCTGGTCCTCCCGGGCACAGCCTTCCACCCCGAGGACCACGGCACGCTGCGGGTCAGTGTCAGCAACGTGGAGGAAGCCGCCTTGCACGACTTCGCCGGCCGCCTCGCGGCGGCCGGCGGGTGAGCGTGCGCCCTCGGGGTCAGTAGATGACGCGGTCGTCGGCCGCCGGACGCCAGGCCCGGGAACCCCGCAGATTGCGGGTGATGTTGAGCCGCTTCAGCCAGCGGTCCGACCCGTCGTAGCGGGCCCGGAACGACTTGCGGCCGTGCACCGCACGGAAGTTGTCGATGAAGACCAGATCGCCGGGCCGGAGCACGACGTCCTTCATCGCCTTCTCGATCTCCTCGCACAGCCGCTTGAAGGCCAGCCGGCTGCGCTCCGGCCAGGTCGAGGGGTCCATGTGGTACGGGTCGAGCGCCATGTACGGGTCGCTCCGGTCGCCGAAGAGCAGCGGTCGCTTCGGCGGATTCTCGTTCCACTCCTGGATGAGCCGGAAGCTGCGCTCGCGCAGCTTGTCGATGCGTGGGTCGCCGGAGGACTCCCGTCCCGGTGCCGGCTGGTGCGAGTTGTCCGGCATGACGGTGAACTCCGGCTCGAACAGGGCGTCCACGTCGATGTCCGTCCAGTCCATGTCCGGCACGGCCGACACGACCGTCTCCACCGCGTCCGGGTTCTTCAGGCACATCAGCGCCACGTAGTCGCCCCGGCACGGGTGGAAGGCGTCCTCCGTGTGCCAGGAGAGGTGCTGCAGGCTGTTGGAGCCGATTTCGTAGTGCTCATGGCCCTTGATCGGCAGAACGTCGTGCATAATGCGCCCGTCCTGCTGCGTCGCCCACCCGAAGACATCACCGAGAGCACTCGCACAGAGCAGGAAGAAGATCTCCTGCCGGAAGGCCGGCGAGTCGAACTGGCTGTCACGCCAGTGCTCGGGCGTCGGACCGAGTTCGGCCTCGTCCACGTCCAGACCGGAGACCAGACAGAGCGCCGAGGGCTCGCTGAGCCGGAACTCCTCGAGAAACGACAGCAGATGGGAGGGCAGCGCCTTCGCGAGCACCGGGGCACGGCGGATCAGCTCGGGGTTCTCGATCGTGTCGTACGCCGCGGCCAGCTCAGCCAGCATCGGGGTGAGCGCCGCGTTGTCCTCGGGTGTGAGCGCCAGGTGATGCATGGCTTTCGTCCTCCCCCTTCCCGCCGCGGGTGCTCGCCACCTGCGGTCCGACGTGAACGAACCGGAGTCTAGGCGCGGACCGGAATGGCTTGCGGTCCCCGTTAGAGGGGACAGGCGCGAAGGGTTCCGGGGTCCCCATAATTTTCGACAACATGACAGTTTCTGCGGAGCCCAGTCGCACTTTGGTGACGCCCGAACCGGCTCTACAGCACGGCGAGCAGAAGGCATCCGGGGACTTATTGAAGGGCTGAGGATGACCGAAGTTGTCAATCTGACGACAATGGAAGTTGACGCGCTGATGGACGCCGACGGTGGGCTCAATCTCACCGACGGACACGCCCGGCTCGTTCTCACACCACAGCAGTCGGACATTGTCGCCCGTATTCCGGAGATGTTTGTGGAGGCCACCCGGCGGCCGTTCTCCGAAATCGAGCTCGCGGCGCACAAGGCGTTCTTCAGCGCCGTGGGCCAGCACACCGCACCGGTCGGTTCCGGCCGGATCCTCAGCTGCTACTCGTCGACGCTCGCCACGGACATCGTGGCCCGCGCACTGCCGGCGGGAACGACGGTCGCGGTGCTGCATCCGACCTTCGACAACATCGCCGACCTGATGAGGACTCGGGGGCTGCAGCTCGTCCCGTTGTCCGAGGAAGACCTCATGGCCCAGAAGTGGCCGGGCGCCCCGGTCGAGGCGATCGTGGTGACACTGCCCAACAACCCGACCGGGCTCGTCACTCCCGAGGGGCATCTGAGGTCGCTGGCGGAGCACGCCGCGCGCAACGACCAGACGGTCATCATCGACGCCAGCTTCCGCGGTCAGGTCCGCGACGCCCAGTACGACACCTACGCGGTGCTCGACGCCGCGGGGTGCGCCTGGATCACCATCGAGGACACCGGCAAGCTGTGGCCCACGCACGAGCTGAAGATCGGCATGCTCGCGTACAGCGAGCGCACCGATCTGCCGATCGAGTACGCCTTCTCCGAGTCGCTGCTCGCGGCCTCCCCGGTCGTCCTCCAGCTCATCACGGACCTGGCCGGAGACTGGGTCAACGGCGGCTACGAGCGGGCGCGCGAACTGGTCGAGCGCAACCGGGCCGTGGTCGAGGAGACCCTCTCCCCCGTGGGTCTGAAGCTCGCCGACCCGGAATCGCAGATCAGCGTGGCCCGTATCGAACTCCCCCAGGACGGCCCCGACTCGGACGTGCTGCACAAGGAGATGCTGGCGCGCGGCGTCCACGTGCTGCCGTGCGCGCCGTTCCACTGGGCCGACCCGGAGGGCGGGCTGCGCTACATCCGTGTCTCCCTGGCTCGCCCCTTCGAGACGGTGCAGAGTGCCGTGCAGACGATGGCAGAGGCCTACCGCGACCTCACGCCCGCCAGGTGAACGGCGCCGGCGCACAGGCGTCGGCCTGCTCAAGGCGGCACCCCCCCCCGCACGGGGTGGTGCCGCCTTCGTGCTGCCCGGATGATGGCGCCCGGCGGCGCACCGGGGCGGTCCGGCCGGACAAGGAAGCAGCTGTCCGCCGCCGCCTCGTCCCGTTCAGTGCTCGAAGGTCCGCACGACGAAGGTCTGACCCGCGACCGACGGCCATCCCGCCCAGGTCTGGTCGGCCTCCGGCGTCGGAGCACCGACCCCGTCGGGAAGGCCGGCCTCGCTGGTGACCACGCGCAGCGGAAGGGGGCCCTCGCCCCGGGCGCGGACGACGATGTCGAGGCCGTCGGCCGGTGGCGCCGCGTAAGTGAACCCCCAGCCCCATGTGCCCATCGTGTGGTTGCGGCCTCCGGGGAGCTCGGCCCCCTCGGCGGAGCCGCCGAGGACATCGTGGTCGGCGGTGTCGGCGTACACGGCGAGGCTGTGGACGCCGGCAGGCACCTTCACCCGCAGACGCACGGTCCGCACGCCGTCGTCCTCGGTGACCGAGACATCCTCGGCACGCGGCAGGTCCAGCCGGGCGCCCTTCGCCTCCCCGTTGGGCAGCGCGACGCCTGCCAGTGGCGGAACCCGGTCGTCGTAGCGGACGGGCTCGTCGCCGAGAAACCTGCCGACCGTGGGGTCGGAGGCGTCGCCGAGACTGACCCAGCTGGCCTTGCCCGTGTCGGACTCCAGGACGTATCCGAGGCTCACCGCCTCCGGCTCGTCGGGGCTGTATCCGTCCAGGACGGCGCCCACGCCCAGCGTGACCACGCCCGACACCGCGGCGGTCACCATCACGGCGGTGGCCACCCGGCACCGCGGCAACGGTTCCACGACGCAGAGGAGCGTCCCCCCCAGGAACGCCCCGAGGACCAGCGGTACGGCCACGGCCGACAGGCCGAGGGTGGGCAGCAGCAGGAGTGCGACCGGCAGTACCAGTGCCACGGCCGGCGCCGCGGCCACCGCCGCGGCCACCGAACGCCAAGGGGAGCTCCTGCCCGTGAACCGCAGGATTCCAGCGACGGCGGCGAGACCGGTCAGGGCGGGCCAGGTGAAGAGGTAGGCAGCCCCTGGCAGCAGCACGGCACACACCACTGCGAGAAGCGCGAACCAGCAGAGCACGGCCACCGCGACCTCGAGCGGCGACGCCGTGCGGCGGGCCCACCGGTACCACGCGGCGAGCAGCACGGCCAGCAGCAGCGCCTCCCCCACCGCGTACCGACCCAGGTGGTGGATGGCGCCGTTGGCGAGCACGAAGTCCGGACGGAGCCACGCCAGCACCCACCACACGGCCAGGCCCAGCGCCGCCGCGCCGAGCAGCGTCAGCGGGAACGTGGCGGCGGCCCGTGCGGCACCGCGCGTTCCCAGGCCCGCTCGACGGCCGGCCCACAGGAGCAGCACTGCGGCCGTCGCCGCCAGCGCGGCCAGTGGCAGAACCAGCCAGGCCGGGTAGGAGACGACCGTGCCGAACAGCGAGAAGTATGTGGCGTCCGAACCGCTCCGCTCGAGGTCGTCGCCGGCCAGCTGACGGACCGCGCCGAGGACGCTGTCCCCCATGTCCTGCACGGAGCCGGGGTCGAGCCGCTCGATGTCGTCGTGGGCAGTGTGGTAGTGGGCAGCACCCTGCACAAAGGCGAAGTTGAGCCCCCGCATGCCGACCTCGTCGAAGACGGTCAGGTCCGTGTCGTGCGGCAGCAGCCCGTAGACCTCGTCGGCGAGTGACGTGGTGAACGCCCCTGCCTCCCGCACGGCGGGGGTGAGTCCCGTGCCCGCCGTCTGAAACATCACGGCGGGCCCGGAGACGCCCCTCGCCTCCAGGTTGATCACGACGGTGCGCTCGGGGGCGGCGGTCCGCCCCGCGCCCGGTGACGCGTCCACATAGGCCTGCGCGCCGAGCAGTCCGTGCTCCTCGCCGTCGGTGAAGAGAAACTCGACGTTGTTGCGCAGTTGCGGTCCGGCCTTGAGCGCGCGGGCGATCTCGAGGATCGCGGCGACGTTGGCCCCGTTGTCGGCGGCGCCCGGCCCGGTCGGCACCGAGTCGTAGTGGGCGACGAGGAGCACGCGGCCGGTGGACCGCTCGCCGGGCATCGTGGCGTGGACGTCGGAGACGGTGCCGACGCCGGCCGGGGCGTCGTCGGCGGGCCGGACGGCGACCCGGGTCAGCACCTCCGGCTCGAGCCCCAGAGCACGCAACTCGCGTACGAGGTACTTCCGTACGTCCTCCTGCGCGGGTGAACCCGTCGGGTGCGGAACCTTCGCGATGTGGTCGAGTCGGCCGATGGCGCGGGCGGCCGAGAAGTCCTCCTCGGCGGCGGAGGCCGGCCGGGGGTCGGGGGTGAGCAGCGGCAGCGTGGCCGCGGCAGCGGTGAGGAGCAGCAGCAGGAATGCGGCCAGGGCCGGTATCCGTCTCCGCAGAGTGGTCATGGCCTGCACGGTTGTACCTCGCGAGGGGATGAGAGGGATCAGGTCGCCAAGGGGCGGCGGTCCGTGGCGTCGACGGCGACGACGCGCAGCTCGGCCGTGTACCGCTCACCGGCATGGTCACGCAGCCAGAGCCGGTCGGTGCCGGGGAGCATCTCGGAGAGCGTGAACCGGTCGGCACCGCTCTCGGCGGTCCTGCGGACGGACTTGGCCAGCAAATTCACCAGGGCCAGGCTGCGGAAGTCCACGGCCATCGGCTTGCGTTCGACCGGCACCCGGTAGAAGCCGCGCTCGGGCAGGCCGTGCCGGGCCCGCCATGCGCGGGCTGCCGCATACCGCCGCTGCTCGTCCTTGACGAACGCCCAGTCGCAGTCCGCGGCCCGGAAGGTCCAGGCCTCGCGCTCGACGACGAGCCGGTCGATGGTGACGCGGGGGCGGTGGCTCGCACCGCCGAGCGGGCTGAAGGCGTTCGCGGCGAGCAGCGACAGCGGCTCGCCGATCACTTCCGCGAACGGGTACTCCCGGCCGTCGGTGCGGTGGCGCACGCGAAGTCCCTCGTCACCCCCTCGCTCCACCACCAGGTCCGTGACCGGCAGGACGGTCGCGCCCGGAGGCGGGTCGAAGGAATCCGCGCCGATCGACAGGTAGGTGTAGGCCGGCAGCCGCAACTGGGCGGCCCGGGCCATCCGGGACGTGGTCAGGGCGGCGTCCATCCGGGGAATGATGGTCACTCGGCCGTCCATGCCGGAGGCGGCCGCGCTGTCCCTCAGACGGCCGGGATCGGGGTGCTGAGAGGCGAAGAGCTGGCTCTCCAGTGTGTTGATGGCACAGTGCATCTCGCCCAGGACGAAGTCCACATCGCCGCGTTCGGCGGCCTGCGGACTGTCCGCCATGAGCATGATGTCGGGTGAGTTCCAGCGGGCGCAGCTCCACAGCGGTTCCCCGGTTGCGAACTCCCGCGCCGCCCGCTCGGCGAGGTCCGCGGCAGAGACCAGATGGCGGCGGGTGCTCTCGAAGGCGTCCAGGGGCAGTCCGAGGACCCGGCGCCAGCGCTCGCGGAACTCCGCGACCACCTCGTCGACCAGCTCCGAGCGGACGTCGTCGGTGGAGAGCCGGGCGACCTCGGGCAGAAGCGAGGTGAGCATCTGCAGCAACGGCATCGTCTCGGCCCCGCTCCGCTCCAACTCACGGTCCAGGATCTGGCGGGCCCGTGCGAGGTAGCGCGCCCCGATGGTGTTGGCCAGCCAGAGCGCGCTGTCGAGGAGCAGCCCGAGGGGCGCCGCGAGCCGGTCGGTGATTTTACGGCCCACGCTCAGATCGATGTCGCGGACGGTGTCCTCGTAGACCAGTGTCCGGCCGGCGTAGGTGCCGCCCGCGCGGCGGGTGGACGAGGACTTGGTGAGGCGTTCGAACTCGGCAGCGAGGTGCCGGCCGGCGCGCAGCAGCCGGTCCGGGTCTCCGGCCGAGGCGGCCACCTCCGCCCGGGCGGCGAGGAGTGCCTCGAGCGGCTGGGCGGCGCGCTCGCGTACCGCCGGGTCGCCGATCCCGGCGATCCGTTCGGCGAGTTCCCGCTCGGGCTCGGGAACCAGCCCTCCCGTCAGGTCCATGCGGATGACTTCGAGATCGCGAAGGCGCAGCAGGGCGGTCACGGTCTCCAGGTCGAAGGGCGTGCCCGCGATGTCGCCGACGGTGTGCCTGCCGTCGCACCGGCCGAGCACCCGGACCTCCTGTGCGGTCAGGGTGACCGGCTTGCGGAAGGGCAGCTGGACCGTCCAGCCGGTGAGGGAGGCGGAAGGAACGACCCGCGGTGTCAGAAAGGGCAGCACCTCACGGCGGGCGCCGATGGCGCGGGCGAGCGCCTCGATGGCCCAGCCCTCGAAGTAGGTCGTGCGGCGGTTCACCAGCCTGGGACCGGGTATGGCCGTCAGACCGGTCTCGTCCGGGCAGATACGGGCCCAGCCGACCGGGCCGAAGAATCCGACCGTGTCGTTCTTCAGGCAGTAGCGCTGGAGGTAGGTGACGATCGTCAGCTCGTGGTACCGGCCGCGCACATTCCGGGGTTCACCGGCGGCCGCCTTGTCCAGGCAGTTGTGGACGAGTGCGGGGTTCTGCCAGGTGACCGCCTCGCGGAAGACCGGATCGGCGGCGGTGCGGCGGACGGCCGCGCTGAGCCGTTCCGTGGCGGTCTGGAACACCTTCGCGTAGTGCTCGCGGGATGTCTCGTCCCGGTCGTCGAACCGGTCGGCGGCCAGGGCGAGTTCGTCGTCGCACAGCTCGTTGATCCTGTCGGCGGGGAACCCGGCGCTGCGCAGCGCCGCGTCGCCCCAGAGGTCCCAGCCGGAGGCGCCCAGCGGCAGCCGTCGAAAGTACCCGGCACCCGCAGGGCCGGTGGGTTCGGCCCTGCTCATGCGCGATGCCTCTGATTCCCTGTCGCGGCCGGTCATCGGTCGGAGATCGGCTGGCGCGCGGTGCCCACCGTCGTTTCCCGGCCCGTGTCCCCGGTCGCACCCGCGTCCTGGGACGGGCCGGCGTCCGCAGTCCGGGCCGGCTCCTCTTCGGAGGACTGTTCGGCTTCGGGTGACTGTTCGGCGGGCTTCGTCACCTTGTCCGACAGGCCGCGCAGGCCCGGGGTCAGATAGCCCACGACGGCCGTCGCCAGGACCAGCAGCCCGAGCAGCCCGAGCAGCAGGGCCATGCCGCGTCCGGGCCCGGTGCCGATGATGTCGCCGACGCTTCCCGCGAGCGCGCCGTCCTGGGCGAGCAGGGGCTCAAAGATGCGGTCGGAGACCGGCCCGGCGAGGAGGTAGCTGCTGCACAGGACGGTGTTGGTGATCATGTTGAACGTGGCGAACGCGCGCCCCTGCAGATCGGGTTCCACCTCGGTGCCGATGATGCTCCGCGAGGTGCCATCGATGATCATCGAGCAGAACATGAAGCCGAACGCGGCGATCGCCACCAGGGTGACGCTGGGGCGCAGCGATCCGAGGCACAGGAACAGCCCCAGCGGGATCGCGAAGCCCGCGGTCCCGTGGACGCGGCGCCGGGGGCCACCCCAGGAGGCCATGGTGACGCTGCCGAGAACCAGTCCGACACCGCCGACCGTGAGCACCATGCCCAGGGCCGAGACCGACGCAAAGCCGATCACCATCGGTGTGATGAGGATGTCGACGAAGCCGACGCTGAGGTCCAGCGCCGCGTAGAACACGGCGAGGGTGACCAGGGCGCGGTTGCCGGCCAGAACCCGCCAGCCCTGCCGGATCTCGCTGCGCAGCGACCCCTTGCCCTCGCTGCCGGCCTCCGACGCCGGCGGGGTGGGGATGCGCGTCAGGAAGAGCACCACGACGTTGAGGAAGAAGGTGGCGCAGTCGATGAACAGAACCCCGTTGAGTCCGATGGCGAGCATGAGCGCACCGCCGAGCGCCGGCGCCACGGTCTGGCTGATGGCGTTGGCGACCCCCATCAGGCCGTTGGCCCGGCCGATCTGCTCCTTGGGCGCGAGCAGGACGACGATCGAGTTGAGCGCCGGGACCTGCATGGCCCGCAGCAACGACCGGATCACAGTGGTGACGAAAATGTGCCACGGTTCCAGATGACCGGCCGTGAACAACAGGCCCAGGGTCAGGGTGGTGCCGATGCCCACCGCATCACCGACGAGCAGGATCACCCTGCGGTCCCAGCGGTCCACGAGCGCTCCGGCCAGCGGTGAGAACACGATGGCGGGCAGAAACGCGAGCACGAAGGTCAGGGCGAGCTGGGTGGTCGATCCGGTCTCCAGATAGACCCACACGCCGAGCGCGAATCCGGTGAGTGCCGATCCGGTCATCGTCACCAGGCTGCTCGCCCAGATTGCTATGAACTTCCGCATGCGCGACTGCCCCATCCACGGTTTTATGTCGAGTCGGAAATGGGATCACGTCGCTCAGGACGTAATGCCTTTCCCTGTCGGAGGCGTACGGCGCCCAATGGACCGTGCACGTAGACATGTTCAGGGATCGGGCGGCACCGGGTGCATCCCCCCTTTATGGGACGCCCGCCCCCTCCGACAGGCGATTACCTTCCTCGGCATGGTGTGGGCTGCCGCCCATATGCGCGCCTCGTCGGACAGCGGGTGAAATGCCGCACCGTCCGGCGCAGGCGACGAACCAATCGGCCTCAGGTCCCCGGCAGCAGGGCCGGCGCCACGAGCGGTGCGCCCGCAGCGCGGGGGGCTTACCCGGTCTGCCCGAATTCCCCGGTCGGACCGTCGGACATCGCATGCTTGGGAGGGCCCCCTGATGATCGAGCGCGCACACCTTCTGGTCGACATACTCCGCTCCCGGGCCGAGCGGGAGCCGGACGCCACCGCCTATGAGCTCGTCGGCAGGGACGGGCAGACCACAGAGCTGAGTTACGGCTCGCTCGCCGGGCGGGCCTCTGCCCTGGCCGGGCAGCTGACCCGCTGCGGTGACGGACCGGCGTTGCTGCTCTACCCCGCCGGTCTGGAGTACGTGGTCGCGGTGTTCGCCGCATTCCTGGCCGGCCGTCCGGTGATTCCCGCCTATCCGCCGAACCAGTCGTCCCTCCCGGACCGCGCACGACTCGCCGGCATCGTGGAGGACGCCCGGCCCTCGGTCGTCCTGGCCCCCGAGCAGCACGCCGGCATGGGGGAGGCGTCCTTCCTGACCGTCCCCGGCGTGGAGGCCGAGGGCACGAACTGGTTCCGCCCGCCAGGTGCCGCGGACCAGCAGGTCGGAATCATCCAGTACACCTCCGGCAGTACCGGGAACCCTCGCGGGGTCCTGGTCCGCCACGACAGCATCGCGGCGAACACGGCGGCCATCGCGCAGGCGTTCGGTCTGAGCGAATCCTCGCGCGGTATGACCTGGCTGCCGCCGTACCACGACATGGGTCTCATCGGAGGGCTGCTGGCACCGATGTCGGCAGGCATTCCAGTACGGATCATGCCACCGGAGGACTTCCTCAAGGCGCCGCTGTCCTGGCTGCGGCAGATCACGGAGCACGGTGTCACGGTCAGCGGCGGCCCCGACTTCGCGTACCAGCTGTGTGTGCGCCGGGCGCACGATGACGCCTCGCTGGAAGGGCTCGACCTGTCGGGCTGGAGCGTGGCCTTCAGCGGCGGCGAGACGGTCAAGCAGCAGACCATGGAAGCGTTCGCGCGGCGCTTCGCGCCGGCCGGCTTCGACCCCGGGGCGTTCGTGCCCTGCTACGGGCTGGCGGAGGCGACGCTGATCGTCAGCGCGGGCCACTGGGCGGGGCCGACGTCCGACGGCACGGCCAGCTGCGGCGCTCCCGTGGACGGCCAGCGCGTCACCGTGGTGGACCCGGACACGGGCGCGCCCAGGCAGGAGGGACAGGAGGGCGAGATCTGGATCGCCGGACCGCACATCACGCCCGGTTACCACCGCGCCGACTCCACCGGGCTGTTCGGCGAGCTGGACGGCGAGACGTACCTGCGCACCGGTGACCTCGGCTACCTGCGGGCGGGCGAACTGACCGTCACCGGACGGGCCAAGGACGTCATCGTGTTCCGGGGCGCCAACCACCACGCGTCGGACGTCGAGGCGCCCGCCCTGGAACTGCTCGGCCGCAGGGGCGGTACGGCCGCCGCGTTCCTGGTCGACGGCCCTTCCGCGTGCCCGGTCCTGGTCATGGAGGTGCGCGGCGAGCGCACCTCGGAACTCGCCGCACGGGTGCGCGCAGCCGTGCTCGCGGGCACCGGGCTCCCCCTCGGGCTGGTGGTCCTGGTACCGCCCCGTGCCGTACCGCGCACATCGAGCGGCAAGGTGCGGCGCTCGCACTGCCGGGAAAAATTCCTGGCCGGGGCCTACGCCGACGCGATCGTCGACGATCCGGAACGGTTCGGCGAACTGTCCGCCGGGGGACCCTCGTTGTCGGCGGCGACCGACGAGCTGACCACGCTGATCTGCGGGATCGTCGCCGCGGTCCGGGACATCCCGGAGTGCCGGCCGACGGACGGTCTGATCGATCTGGGACTGGACTCGGTCCTGGCCGCCGAGGCGGCGGCGGTCCTGGAGGACGCGCTGCAACTGCCGGTGCCGCTGGGGACGGTGCTCTCGGCGGCGAACCCGCAGGACGTGGCGAACGAGCTGGTGAAGGGATGGCTCGCCGACGGGCGGGCGGAGGACGCGGTACTCGATCGCGTCCTGACGGTGATCAAGGGCGAGGCGGCGGCGTGATGGACCTGACGACTGGACGAAACCTGGTGGCACGCTGGCGTGCAGCGCGCAGCGCGAGCGGCCCCGCCTCGGTCAGCCCCGCCCAGCAGGGCATCTGGCTGTTCGAGGGGCTCCACCCCCACACCCCGGTATTCAACCTGACGTTCGCGGTCCGGCACACGGGCCCACTCGACCAGGAGCGGTTCGACGCCGCGGTCAGTGCTCTGATCGGCCGTCACCCCGCCCTGCGCAGCACCTTTGCGGCGGGCCCCGAAGGCCCCGTCCGCACGGTGCACGCGGAGCCCGCCGGACCGGCCACCGTCTGGACCGACCTGCGCCACGCCCCCGGCGCCGCCGAGGAGTTCGCCGCACGGGCCGCTGCGGAGCCGTTCGACCTGGGCCGGGCGCCCCTGGTCCGTGTGCACGGTATCCGGCTCGCCGACGAGGAGCACCTCCTCGTCCT
The DNA here is from genome assembly GCF_039524635.1 of Streptomyces thermocarboxydovorans. Taxonomy (NCBI): domain Bacteria; kingdom Bacillati; phylum Actinomycetota; class Actinomycetes; order Kitasatosporales; family Streptomycetaceae; genus Streptomyces; species Streptomyces thermocarboxydovorans. The sequence continues at coordinate 124,906 of NZ_BAAAGU010000004.1, forward strand.
CGTCGCCCACCACCTGGTGTGCGACGGCGGTTCGCTGCGCGTCCTCTTCGGTGAGCTCGAGCATCTCTACGGCGGCGGTGAGCTGCCGCTGCCCGGGGCGGACGTCCCCGCTGCGGTGTCCGACCCCGGTCATCTCGCCTACTGGAAGGAGCAGCTGACCGGGCTGCCCGTGCTCGACCTGCCCACCGACCGGCCGCGTACGGCGGATCGCGGCTTCGCGGCCGGATCGGTCCCGGTGGACCTGCCCGCCGACCTGGTGGCCGCCGCCGAACAACTCGCGAAAGAGGAGGGCACCACCCTCTTCACGGTCCTCCTCGCCGCCTACCAGCTGCTCCTGGGCCGCCACAGCGGGCAGAGCGACTTCGGCGTGGGCACGGCCGAGGCGGGCCGCTCCCGTCCCGGCCGGCACGCCATCGTCGGGCTGCTCACCAACCCGCTGGTCCTGCGCACCGATCTGTCGGGCCGCCCCACCTTCCGTGAGCTGGTACGCCGTGCCGGACGGACGAGCCTCGACGCCCTCGCCCACCGCGACGCCCCCTTCGAGGACGTCGTCGCCGCGCTGGGGGCCGGCCGCAGCATGGACCGTTCGCCGCTGTTCCGCACCCACTTCGTGTTCCACGGCGAGTTCGGCACGCCCCGACTGGGCGGCACCGCGCTGCGACCGGTACGGCTGCCGCGCCAGGCCACCCAGCACGACGTCGAACTCCACCTGTGGCGCGACGGCGAGCGAGTGTGGGGCAGCTGGGACTACAACGCCGACCTCTTCGACGCGACGACCGCCCGCTGTATGACCGAGCGGCTGCGGGTGCTGCTAACCGAGGCCCTCGCGGACCCCGACCGGCTCGCCGCGCACCTCGACCTGCACACCGCAGAGGACCGCGCGTTCCTCGCCCAGTGGGGCTCAGGTCCCCAACCCGACACAGAACCGGCTCTTCTCACCGATCTGTTCGCCGAGCAGGTCGCCCGCGTACCGGACGCGGTTGCCGTCACCGACTCCCGGCAGCAGCTCACCTACCGCCAACTGGACGAGCGCTCCAACCAGCTCGCCCACCTCCTGCGGGCCGGCGGCACGGGTCCCGAGGACATCGTCGGCATCCAGCTGCGGCGCACCGCCGATCTCGCCGTGGCGATGCTCGGCATCCTCAAGGCCGGTGCCGCCTATCTGCCGCTCGACCCGGCCTACCCGGCCGAACGCATCGCGTTCATGCGCGAGGACAGCGGCGCCCGCACGATCCTCACCGAGCTGGACCACGAGGCCCTCGACCGGCAGCCGGTGACACCGGTCGGCGGAACCGGCACCCGGCCGGACTCGCTCGCGTACGTCCTCTACACCTCGGGTTCGACCGGCAATCCGAAGGCAGTGATGCTCACCCACGCCAGCACCGTCGAGATGGTGCGCTGGGGGCTGCGCGAGTACACCGCTCACCAGCTGTCACGGGTGCTCGCCTCCACATCGGTCTGTTTCGACGTGTCGGTCTTCGAGTTCTTCGGGACGCTCAGCGCGGGTGGCGCGGTCGTCGTCGTGGACGACCCGCTCGCCCTCCTCGCCCCGGACGCGCCCGACGTCACCCTGATCTGCACGGTGCCCTCCGCCGCACGGGAGCTCATCGCCGGCGGTGGTCTGCGCGGCACCCCCAAGGTGATCGGCCTCGGTGGCGAGGCCCTGCCGGGCGCCCTGGTGGAGGATCTGTACGCCACCGGGCACATCGAGGCCGTGTACAACCTCTACGGCCCGAGCGAGGACTCGACCTACTCGACCTGGTCCCGAGTGCCCCGCGGCGAGCGGGACCCGGCGATCGGGCGGCCGCTGCCGCACGAGCACGCCTATGTGCTGGACGCCGAACTGCGCCCGGTGCCGGTGGGTGCCGTGGGCGAGCTGTACCTGAGCGGGGCGGGCCTCGCCCGCGGCTATCTGAACCGCCCCGCCCTGACCGCCTCACGCTTCGTCGCCGATCCGTTCGCCCCCGGCCGGCGCATGTACCGGACCGGCGACCTGGTCCGCTACCGTCCGGACGGTGAGCTGGCCTACCTCGGGCGCGAGGACTTCCAGGTCAAGGTGCGCGGACAGCGCATCGAACTGGGCGAGATCGAGGCGGCCCTGCGTCGGCGCCCGGAGGTGGATGACGCCGTCGCCATGATGCACGGCGACCGGCTCGTCGGATATGTGACGGCCACCGCGCCCGGCGCCGTCGACCATGCGGAGCTGCGCGACCATCTGCGCCGGACCCTGACCGACGCGATGGTGCCCTCCGCCTTCGTGGTGCTCGATGCCATTCCGCGCACCCCCAACGGCAAGGTGGACCGGCGCGCCCTGCCCGCCCCCGTGCAGACGGCCGGCCGGGGCGAGCCGCCCCGCGGCGCGACCGAGGAACTCGTCGCCGAAATCTGGCGCGAGGTGCTCGGCGTCGAGACCGTCGGCCGTGACGACGACTTCTTCGACCTGGGCGGGCACTCCCTGCTCGCCGGGCAGGTCCTCACCCGGCTGCGCGAGCGCGCCGGTGCGGACGCCTCCGTACGCCTGCTGTTCGAGCGTTCGGTCCTCTCCGAGCTGGCGGCGGCGCTGAAGGACGACGGCACACGGCCGGTGCCGGCCACCGCGCCGCGCCTGCCTGGTCCGGACGGCACCGAGACGGCCGCGGTGACCACGGGTCAGCAGCAGCTGTGGTTCTTGTGCCGGATGGATCCCGCCGCCCACCGGGCCTGGCTGATCCAGGGATCGCTGCGAATCACCGGCGCGGTCCGCCCGGACCTCCTGGACCGCGCGATGCGTACGGTCGTACAACGTCATGAGACGCTGCGCACCACCTTCCGCGAGGTGGACGGAGAGCTGCGGCAGCTCATCCACCCCGAGCCGCTCGCCGGCCTCGAACGGGTCTCGCTGAGCACGGAGTCGGAGCTGGCGGACCTCGCCGAAGAGGCGGCGAAGGGGCTCGACCTGAGTGCGGGCCCGCTGCTGCGCGTCCACCTCGCGGAACTGGGCGAGGAGGACCACATCCTGCTCCTCACCGTGCACCACCTCGTCGCCGACGGCTGGTCCCTCGCCGTCCTGGGCGAGGAACTGGGCCGGGCGTATGCGGCGCTGCTGGAAGAACGCGACCCCGGACTCGAGCCGCTGCCCGTCCAGTACGCCGACCACGCCGCTTGGCAGAGGGAAGCGCTGGACAGCGGAGCCCTCACCCCCCACATCGACTACTGGCGTCGGCAGCTGGACGGTGTGGCCCCTCTGGAGCTGCGTACCGACCGGCTGCGCCCGGCCCGCCCGAGCTACCGGGGTGCACTGGCCCGTCACCGGGTCCCCGCCGACATCGCACGGCGACTGCACGCCCACGGGGCGGAGCATGCGGCCAGTCCGTACATGGTGCTGCTCGCGGCATTCATGGTGCTGCTCCACCGGCACAGCGAGCAGACGGACATCGCGGTCGGTTCGCCCGTCGCAGGCCGCAACCACAGCGACTTCGAGCGCCTCGTCGGATTCTTTCTGCACACCGTCGTGCTGCGTGCCGAGGTCCGCGACGACGTGCCCTTCACCGAACTGCTGCGGCAGGTCCGCCGGACAGTGCTCGACGCCCTCGACCACCAGGACGCGCCGTTCGAGGCGATCCTCGAGGAGCTCGACCTGCCCGCCCGGGGCCCGAGCCGCACCCCGCTGTTCGACGTGATGTTCAACTACCTCAGCCAGCCCGGGGCCGGTTTCACCGCGCCGGGCCTGGACGCCGAGCAGATCCCCGCCGAGCGGCTGCCCGCCAAGTACGACCTGGAGCTGTACGTCGAAGACCTGCCCGACGGCACCGTCGACCTGCTGCTCAGCTACAGCCAGGACCTGTTCGACTCCGACACCGCCGAGGCCATGCTCGACCGGTACGTCACACTGCTCGCCCAGGTCGCGGTCGACCCGGGCCGTGCCGTGGGCGAACTGCGCCTCACCGACGGCTCCGGCATCCCCCTCACCCCGTCCGTCGCCCCGGAGGGGGCCACCGTCGCCGACGCGTTCCTGAAGCAGGTGGCGCTCCACCCCGACCGGGTGGCCCTGTGGACCCCCGACGTCGTCCTCAGCTACGCCGAGACCGACCACCGTGCACGCGTGCTCGCCGGCGCCCTGCGCGAGCGGGTGGCGGCCGACCACGGGCGGGTCGGGATCCTCTGCGGGCAAGGGGTCGAAGTACCCGTGGCGATGCTCGGCATCATGGCGAGCGGTCATGCCTACATGCCGCTCGACCCCAACGCGCCCGAGGGCCGCCTGTCGCAGCTGATCGAACTCACCGACGCCGACGCCATCGTCACCGATCCCGCCAACCGTGCGCTGGCCGAGCAGGTCGCGGGCGGCAGGCCGGTGATCGACGTGAACGGCAGCACGGCGCGTCCGCTGGACGCCTGGACCCCGCTCGACCCGGACGGCGTGGCCTACGTCCTGTTCACCTCCGGCTCCACCGGGCAGCCCAAGGCCGTCGTGCAGAGCCACCACAACGTGGCCCGGCACGTGTACGCCTACGCCGAAGTGCTCGGTGTGCGGGAGACCGACCGGCTCACCATGGTCTGCTCCTACACCGCGGACGGCGCCGGCCAGGACCTCTACTCGGCCCTGGTCCACGGGGCCACCGCCTGCCCCATGGACCTGCGCCGGGACGGAGCCGAAGCGGTCCGCGAGACCCTGGCCCGCTCCGGGGCGACCATCTACCACTCCACACCGACCGCGTTCCGGGAACTCGCCACCGCCGTCGGCGCCGCCGACTGGCCCGACACCCTGCACACCGCCGCGTACGGCGGCGAGAAGCTCACCCGCGACGACGTCACTTTTGTGCAGCGGAAGCTTCCCGACTGCCGGATCGTCAACGTCTACGGGCTCACCGAGTGCAGCGTCGCCCTGATGCACGTCATCGAGCCCGGCGAGGCGCTCCCTCGCGCGTCCGTGCCCATCGGCCGCCCCATCCCCGGCGTCGACGTACATCTGCGGGGCGCGGACGGCCGCCCCGCCGAACTCTTCGGCGAAATCATCTGTTCGGGGCCGTCCCTGGCCCTGGGCTATCTCGACCCCGCCCAGACGGCGGCCGTCTTCCACGACGGGCCCGAGGGCCGCAGCTATCACACCGGCGATCTCGCCTGGCTGCTCCCCGACGGCTCCCTGGAACTGGTAGGCCGCCGCGACGGCCAGGTCAAGCTGTGGGGCCACCGTGTCGAGACCGGCGAGGTCGAGGCCCAGCTGCGCGCCCTCCCCGGCGTCACCGACGCCGCGGTCGTGCCCGTCACCGACCCGGCCGGACAGCTCCAGCTCGCCGGCTACTTCACCGGGACCGCCGAACAGGCGGATGTGCGCGCCGAGTTGTACGCCGTCCTGCCGCATTACATGGTGCCCAGGGTGCTCGTCCCGATGGCGAGCCTGCCGTACACCCGTACCGCGAAGATCAGTCGTACCGAGCTGCCCGCACCCGACTGGCACGCGCCCGCCCCCTCCGCGCCGCCCCGCACACCCACCGAGCAGGCCATCGCCGATGTCATCAGCGAGGTCCTGGAGGTCCCCGCGGTGGGCAGGCAGGACAACTTCTTCGACCTGGGAGGCCAGTCCCTCCAGGCGTCGAAGGTGGTGGGCAGGCTGCGCGAAACACTCGGCGTGGAGGTGTCCGTCCGTCAGGTCTTCGAGCTGGGCACGGTCGAGCGCATCGCCGCTGCCCTCACCCCCGGCCGCCCGGGAATCGTGCCGCGCCCGGAGGGAGCCGAGGCGGTGCTCTCCTACGACCAGCGGCGGCTGTGGCTGGAGGACCAGCTCCGCTCCTCCGTCGCCTACAACGTGCACGGAAGGCAGCGACTGATCGGCGATCTCGACGTGGCGGTGCTGGAGCGCAGCATCCGGGCCATCATCGCCCGGCACGAGACCCTGCGTACCACCTTCCCCGTGGTGGACGGCCGCACCGTCCAGTCCGTGGCACCCCCGGACGACGCCTGGCGCATTCCCGTCGAGGACCTCAGCGGCTTCGCCGGCGACCGTCTGGGCGCCGCGCTCAAGCTGGCGGACGAACAGGCCACCACCACCTTTGACCTGGCGGCCGGCCCTCTCTTCCACTGCCTGCTGGTCAAACTCGCCGACGACGAGCACCTGCTGAGCATCACGATCCACCACATCGTCTCGGACGCCTGGTCGATCCGGCTGTTCCTCGCGGAGCTGTCGCGGCTGTACGAGGCGGGCGGCGATGTGGACGCCGCCGGCCTTGCCCCGCTCCCTGTCCAGTACCGGGACTACGCGGCATGGCAGCGCACCTGGCTGACCCCGGAGAAGCTCGAGGCACAGGTCAGCTACTGGCGGCAGCACCTGGAGGGCAGTCCGGCCGCCCTCGACCTGCCGGTCGCCCGACGGCTGTCCCCCGACCAGGGCGCCGAGGGCGGCCGGGTGTGGGCGGAGCTCTCGGCCGAGGAGACGGCCGCCCTGCATGAGCTGTGCCAGGCCCACGGTGTCACCCCGTTCATGCTGCTGCTGACCCTGCTGGCCACGGTGCTGCGGCGCTGGTCGGGCCAGGACGATCTGGTCATCGGGGCGCCGGTCACCACCCGCAACGACGCGGCGACGACGGACCTGATCGGCTTCTTCGTCAACACGCTCCCGCTGCGCGTGGACCTCTCCGGCGACCCGGCCTTCGACACGCTGCTCGGCCGGGTGCGCAAGGTCGCCCTCGACGGGTACGCGCACAACGAGGACACTCCGTTCGACGTGCTCGTCAACGAGCTGAAGGTGCCTCGCGACCCCAACCACACCCCGCTGTTCCAGGTCGTCCTGAACATGGTGGAAAGCACCTCGGAGGACTGGGAGCTGGCGGGCGTCTCCGTACGGAACGTGGAGCCGCCGGCCCTGCCGAGCAAGTTCGACCTCACCCTGACCGCACACATGTCGGACACGGCGGTCAAGTTCGAGCTGGTCCATCACCGGGACCGGTACGACGCCGCGATGATGCGCGCCCTGCTCGAACAGGTGCGGACTCTCCTGGCCGGCGCCGCGGCCGACCCCTCCCGCTGCATCCTCGAGTATCCGCTCCAGGCACCGAAGGACATTCCGGCCGCCCCTGCCCTCCCCACGGCGGAGGTCTCCCGCCCGGAGCCTCCCGCGGCCGAGGGAATCGCGCTGGCGGACAGCTCCGGTTCCTGGACGTACGCGCAGATGTACGCGGCGGCCGAGCGGACCGCGCGCAGCCTCACGGCGCGCGGCGAAGGGGATGTGGCCGTGATCAAGCGGCGTACGGCGGGTTTCGCCGTCGCCGCGCTCGGCTGCACCCTGGCGGGCATTCCCTTCTCGGCCGTGGCGGCCGATCCGGGTCTGGCCCACCACCCGTTCATCACCACGGTTCTCGACCCGGCACCTGCCGAGGACACCCCCGAGACGGCGATCGACGTACGGGCCCTCCTCGCGGAGGTCACCGACGCGTCCGAGGCGGCATGGGAAGGCCCCGTGCCCGTCGTGGACGACTGGACGGTCGGCCGGTACGACTTCGGTCGGCAGGACAGGTTCGCCGTGCTCACCGGTGGGGCCGGCGCCCTGATGTGTGCGCTCAACGCCTCCCGGGCCGCCGGTGCCGCCCTGGTGATGCCTGACGAGGCGGCCACCGGCTCCCCCGCGGCCCTGTCCGGCTGGCTGCGGGACACCCCGGTGACCGTCCTCCACCTGACCGCGCCGCAGCTGCGGGACCTGGCCGCGCACGACGTCCGACTTCCCTTGCTGCGCCAGGTCTTCCTCGACAACGACGGCCGGCTGACCTCCCACGACGTGGAGCTCGCACGTCGCATGGCGCCGTCCTGCCGGGTCACCGCCCTCTACCGCCTGGACGCCACGGGCTGCCCCCTGGCCGCCTTCGACGTGCCGGACGACTGGTCACCGCGGACCGCGCCGCTGCGGGTCCCCCTCGGCACCGGGGTCGGCGGGACCCACGCCGAACTGCTGAACCCGGCGGGACTGTCCGTCGCGCCCGGCGAGATCGGAGAGATCCGCGCCGAGTCCCGACGCACCGGTGATCTGGGTCGCCGGCTCCCCGACGGGACCCTGGAGTTCGCCGGCACAGCGGGTACCCGGACCGACCTGGTGGAGGTGGTCGCGGCGCTGCGGGACCTGCCCGCCGTCCGGGACGCACTGGTCACCGAACTCCCCGGGCCCGACAACCGGGTGAGCCTCGTCGCCTTCGTCGCCGCCGGCGAGGACGAGGTCAGCGTGTCCGAACTGCGCCGGCACCTCACGCTCCGGCTCCCGGAGACCCTGATGCCCCAGCAGCTGCTGACACTCGAACGGCTTCCGCTCACCCCCGACGGCGACTACGACCCGAGCGGTCTGCCCGATCCAGCCGGAGACGACGACGGGGACGTCTATGTCGCCCCTCGTACACCGGTGGAGCGCCAACTGGTCGAGATATTCGAGGAACTGCTCGACGTCAAGGGCGTGGGTGTCCACAACACGTTCTTCGAGCTGAACGGCTTCTCACTGCTCGCGACCCAGCTCGTCTCCAGGATCAGGGAGACGTTCCGGATCGAACTGGCGCTGCGGGAGGTCTTCGAGTCCCCGACGGTCGAGAGCCTGGCCCAGCTGATCGTCCGCGCCCAGGCCGAGCAGGCGGACACCGCCGCACTGGAGGTCCTGCTCAGCGAGCTGGAGTAGTCCCGCGGGCCCGCGCGGTGTCGAGCACGCCCCGGCGGATCCGTATCCGCCGGGCGTACTCGGGGTCCCGCTCCATGAGCATCCGGTGCGTACGGCGCAGGGCGTGATGAGGGATGCCGGGCCACAGGTGGTGGACGGTGTGGTAACCGTCGGCGTGCGGGTGGACGAGCACCCGCTGCAGCAGCCCGACGTTGGAGATGGTGGCCTCGAAGACGGTGTCGCAGTCGGAGTAGATGTGCTCGTCCGCCTCGGCGACGAGCCGCAGCACCGGAAGCGCCAGAAAGGCCGATACGATCCAGACCGCCTCGGCGGCGACCGCTCCGGAGGGCCCCGCGGCCAGTCCCGCGGGTACGGCCACGAGCGTCACGCTCCACAGCAGCATGGCAGCGGTCACGGACAGGTCCGACCTGACCTCACTCAGCCAGCCGATCTGGTACCGCACGACCCGGCTGAGCACGGACGCCGCGAACGCCGCAGCCGACGAGCGGCGCATCCCCTCCAGGTCGAGTTCGGCGTAACGCCGGCGGTCGGGGTCCTCGGCGGTGCCGAACCTTCCGTGGTGGCGCAGATGGCTCTCCCGGTAGGCGGACAGCCGCCCACCGGTCGGCAGGCCGGCGAGCAGAAAGCCCAGCATGTCGTTCCAACGGCGATGACGCCGAGCCCAGTTGTAGTGCGATGCCTCGTGGGTGAGATTCTCCAGCGCCCGCAGCTGTCGGGCCACGACGACACAGCCGGCCAGGGCGAGGGGCAGAGACGTCCACAGGCTCACGGAGACCAGCGCCCATCCGCAGGCCACGGCCGCCGAGACCGCGACCAGCACGTCGAGAGCCGCACAGCACGCCGTGAGCACGGGGCGGGTCCGATGCGCGGCGGCGATCTCGGCCCGCAGCTCCGGCAGCGGCCGGTACCCCTTCCGGTACGGCTTCTCGTCCTCGGGCTGGGCGACAGAGCGTGTCTGGTGCGTCGTCATCGGTCCCCCCCGGCAGCAATGGAGCAAGTCCGGCTGTTGCTGGGGGGAGCGCACGGAAGCATCGCAAAAAACTGTCGACCTACGCGCCGTGAGTACCGAGCATCGGGCACGTTCATTCACCGCAGCGGGAACTCGGCGGAGTTCCGTCGACGCGCTTTCGACGTGTGCCGTCACGGCGACCGATATCGGTCCGTCAGCTCGCCAATTATTGCCTCAGCCGTCCATACGCATTCGCAACAACCATGGCCGCGAATACCCCGCAGCGCTTCCCTGTCGCGAGCGATGCTATAGATCTGTGCCATTCACTTCCTGTCCCCTTTACCGGGGACCGCGATCATCCTTCCGGGATGTCCGCCGGATACGGCCGGCTAGATGCGGCCGGCGGCCGTGCACACACAGACCCGGTTGCCGTCCGGGTCGACCAGAACGGTGTACGACGGTGCGTGGCTGTCGTCGAACACCTTGCCCCCTGCCTTGAGCGCGGCCGCGATGCGGCCCGCTGCCGCCTCCGGTGCCAGCCACAGGTCGATGTGCCAGCGCTGACGGGGAACCTGGTGCGCGTCGGTGGGCTGGAACCACATGCTGGGGACCCGGTTCGTGCGGTCGAAGATCGTGTCGCGCACGAGGGTGCCGTCGGGGTCTCCGGTGAGCAGCGCGGTCCAGAACGGTCCCGAGGCCGTCACTGAGGGCGCGTCGAGGACCAGCTCGATCTGGGTGACCTCGTCGGGAACCGCCCGCAGACCGTGCTCCGCCGCGAGCGCGCTGATGGCGTGTGCCCAGGTCAGCTCCTGCTCCGTCACCTGCCGCCGCCCGGTCTCGGCGTGCACGGTGTACAGGGCCACGTCGACGTACCCGGGCCCCAGCCGGATGTCGGCTATCTCGTACCCGGAAGCGGCCGCCCGGCGTGTCACGGCCGCCACGAACTCCGCACCGCTGACGGCGTCAGCGGTGCGGAACCGGGCCATGAGGGGCTGGGCGAGCTTCCGCCAATCGGTCAGCCCGCTGTCGATGGCCGCGAGCACGTCCTGAACTCCCAGTGCATCCATGCCCGCTCATGATGCCCGATCGAGGCGTGAACGGACGGGGACCGGTCATGGCCGCCGGGCGCAGATCCTGAACTCACCGCCGGAGACTGTGTCTCGGCGACGTACGTTAAGTTCGGACGGCCAAGGATCTCGCTGCGCCAGAGAACACACGTCTCCCCGGTAGGAAAGCCACCTCTCATGACCCTGTTTCGCATCGCCCCCGCCGTCACCGACGCCTTCCCCGGCACCCTGATCGCGCTGATCACGGCCACCGGCCTGCGCGGCCACGAGTCCTGGCCCGAGACCGCCCACGCCCTGGCAGACCTGGAGCGGCAACTCGCGGACGGGTCCTGGAGCCCCGCCGACGAGAGCGATCCCCGTATCGAGGCGTGGCACACCGCGTACCGTTCCTTCGGGGTCAACCCCCGCCGGGTCCGGCCCAGTGTCGACGCGCTCGGTCGCCGTATGGCCAAGAAGGGCAGCCTGCCGCGCATCAACCCGGCGGTCGACTCCTACAACAGCGTCTCCGTCCGTCATGGACTGCCCGCCGGCGCCTTCGACCTGGACCAGGTGGTCGGCGACGTCGAGATCCGGTACGCAGACGGCGGTGAGGAGTTCACTGCGCTCGGCGAACCGGACACCGTCGAGAACCCCAAGCCCGGCGAGGTGATCTACGCCGACAGCGCCGGTGTCCTGACCCGCTGCTGGAACCACCGCGACGCCCACCGCACCCGCGTCACCGAGGACTCCACCGACGTCGTATTCATCCTGGAGTGCCTGCACGAGTCCGACCACGGTCATCTGCTCGAGACGGCAGCGAAGGAACTGCAGAGCCTGCTGGCCCCGCACGCGGAGCGGACCGCCGTGCACCACCTCGGTCCGGCCGCGCCGGAGGTCGCCGTCTGAGACCTTCACCTGTCCGGTCCCGGCCTTCCTCACAACGCACGCACATACCTCAGCATGCGACGGGGATAGTGTGCGGTGATGCCCATCCGGGCACCGGACGGACCGCGAGGAGAGGAACATGGCTGAGGTTCTAGTCTTCCACCACGGGCACGGGCTGACCGCCGGTGTCCGCGAGTTCGCCGCGAACCTGCGGCAGGCCGGACACACAGTCCATGTCCCCGACCTGTTCGAGGGGAAGAAGTTCGACACCCTTGAGGAGGGCATCGACTACGCCGAGAACATCGGATTCGACACGGTCGTCGAGCGCGGAGTTGCCGCCGCGGAGGCACTGCCCGCGGAACTCGTCTACGTCGGATTCTCACTCGGCGTCCTGCCCGCGCAGAAGCTGGCCCAGACCCGACCCGACGCGAAGGGCGCACTGTTGCTGGAGGCATGTCTGCCGGTGTCGGAGTTCGGTGACGTCTGGCCCCGGAACGTACCCGTCCAGGTCCACGGCATGGACGCGGATCCGTTCTTCGCCGGGGAGGGCGACGTCGACGAGGCCCGCGCGCTCGTCGAGTCCGCACCGGACGCCGAGTTGTTCATCTACCCCGGTGACCGGCACCTGTTCACCGACAGCAGTCTGCCCTCGCACGACCGGGATGCCGCAGAACAGGCCACCCGGCGGGCGCTCGACTTCCTCAACCGCCTCGACCAGCCCCACACCTGACCAGGTGTCCCCCGTCGAGCCCGCTGACGCTTTTGCTCCGGTGATCGCGCCCTCTCGCGCGACGGGCGGGTCCGAAGGACACTCATAGGCAGTGCAGTTGCTGCCGGAGGGGGACGGGACATGAGGGACGGTCATCGGGCCGACGCCGAGCGGCTGTTGGCGCGGGCCGTGGAGGAGGAGGTGCGCCGGTCGGGCGGACGCATCGACGGCAAGGTGCTGCTCGCGCGGGCGCGCGGAGCGCTGGACGCCATGGCCGAGACGGCGGCGGAGGAGTACGAGGCGTATACGCGGGCGCTGGACGAGGCGGAGGCCGGGCAGCTCACCTTCCGGCAGCGCTACGCCCGTGAGGGTGCCGGGACCCCGCTGCTGGTGGCCGGGGTCGCCGGGGTGACCGCCGTGGTCGCGGACCTGGCCCTGGGCACCGGGGCGAGCATCGCGCTGGGGGCCGGGGTGACGGTCGGGGTGGCCGGGGCGGCGGCGACCGTGGTGAAGGTGGCCGGGTCGCACCTTCCGGCCGCGCACCATCGCGCCGGTGCGGTGAGCCAGCCGGGCGGTCCGGAGCAGCTGCGGCTGCAGTGGCTGACGGCGCTGGAGGTGCGCGGCATCCGCCCGTTCCTCGATCAGCAGCGGGTGCTGGCCGCGTCGACCGGCGCCAAGACGACGGGACCGCGGCTGCGAGGTGCCGACAAGAGCGCGGCGGCCCGCGGGCGCAGCGTGCTGGAGCAGTCGTTCGGCCAGCTCCCCGACCCGGCGGGCCCGTTCGCGGGACGACGGGAGGAGATGGCGCGGATCCGGCAGTGGGTGCAGGCCGCCCGGGCGAGCACGGAGACCCAGCCGACGGTGGTGGTGCTGCACGGCGCGCCCGGCAGCGGCCGCACCACGCTCGCGCTGCGCGCCACGCACGAGCTGCGGGACTACTTCCGCGGCGCCTGCGTGGTCGATCTGCGCGGCGACAGCCCCGGCGAGCCCCCGCTGTCCACCCGGGACGCGCTGCTGCATCTGCTCAACCGGCTCGGCGCACCCCGCGAACAGCTGCTGTTCCGTGAGCGCTCCTCCCCCGACCAGCAGGTCGGGCGGCTGAGCGAGCTGTACCACCAGCATCTGACCGGGATGCCGGTGACGGTCGTCCTGGACGACGCCTGCGACCCGCAGCAGGTGCGCACCCTGGTCCCGGAGCGCTCCGACAGCCTGGTCCTGGTCACCTCCCGGGCACCGCTCGGCCTGCCGGAGGACCTTCCGGCGCGGGTGTATCAGCTGCCGGTGGAGCCGCTGGACGCGGCCGGTGCGGAGGAGCTGCTGACCAGCGCCGCGCAGGACTCCTCGGGCCCCTACGACGCCGAGGCGCACGAGCAGATCCGTCAGCTGTGCGGCGGGCTGCCGCTGGCGTTGCGGATCGCCGGTTCCGGGCTCGGCGCGCGCTCACCGCGCACCCTGGCCTCGGACCTCGCCGCGTACGGCCCGGTCGAGCCGGTCGAACGCGCCCTGTGGCTGCGCTACACCGACCAGCCGGACCCGGTCCGGCGGCTGCTGCGGCGGCTGACGCTGGCCGGCCGGGCCTCGCTGGGCGCGGCGGCCGCGGCGGCCCTGCTGGCCACCGACGAGGCGGACGCCACCCGGCACCTTCAGACGCTGGCCCGCGCGGGCCTGATCTCCCAGGTGCGCCGGGGCCGCTACCGGCTGCACGACCTGGTGCGCGCCTTCGCGCTGGCCCGGCTGCTCGACGAGGAGGACCCGGCGGAGCGGGCCGCCGCGCAGGAACGGCTGATCGTCAACTACGCGGAGCTCGCCGACTCGGTGCTGCGGCTGGTGGACGGCAACATGTCGACCCGCTCGGACCGCTTCGGCTCCTACGGCTTCACCTCGCTGGACGAGGCGCTGCGCTGGCTGGACGACGAGTCCAGCTTCATCACGGCGGCACTCCGGCACGCCGAGGGCGTCGACCAAGGGGCGGTGCTCAATCTGCTGGGCGCGCTGTGCGACTACTGCCTGCTGCGCGGCGACCTGTACCGGCTGGGCGAGATCAACGAGCTGGCGCAGGCGGTGGACGAAGGGCTGCTGGTGCGGTCGGTGCAGTGGCGCACCGGTATCGCGGCCCGCCAGCTCGGCGAGCTGGACAAGGCGCGGACCACCCTGACGTCCGTGGTGGACCTCTACCGGGAGGCGCATCACGACGCCGGCGCGGCCCGCGCGCTCACCTCGCTCGGGATCACCCTGCACCACCAGGGCAACCTGACGGAGGCCTCGGCGCGGCTGCGCGAGGCGCTGGACCTGCAGGCGGCGCCGGAGCTGGCCACGGACCGGGCATGGACGATGCACGCGCTGGCCGCGGTGGAGCGCGACCGGGCCCGGCTGGGCGAGGCGCTGGGCCTGCTCACCGAGTCGCTGGTGCTGCACCAGGCCGGCGAGTCGGTGCACGGCCAGGCCTGGGCGCACTTCCAGCTCGGCCAGCTGTATCTGCGGCTGGGCGACGTGCCGCGCGCCGAGTCGGAACTGCGCTCCGCGCTCGAGCTGTACGGCCGCACCCGCGACGGCCGGGGCGAGGCGTGGGCGCTGACCCAGCTGGCGCGGGCCCGGCTGACCGACGGCGACGCCTCCCGCGCCGTGGAGGAGCTGCGCGCGGCGGCGGCCCGGCACCGGGACAACGAGGACGCGCGCGGCGAGGCCTGGACGCTGTACTACCTGGGCCAGGCGCTGGAGGAGACCGGCGACCTGGACCGCGCGGTGCGCGAGCTGGAACGCGCCCGGACGATGTTCTCCCGGATGCGCGACGTCTACGGCCTGGCCTGCGCCCGGCACCACTCGGCGCGGGTCACCCGCGACCAGCGGGCCGCGCAGACGGGCTCGCTGCGCAACTCCGGTTTCGCCCGGCAGCTCCTGGTCGACGCCCGCGCCGACTTCCGGCGCATCGGCGTCGCCCACGGGGAGGCGTGGACCTGCCTGGAGCTGGCGGTGGTGGACGCGGGCAACGCCCGCACCCAGCAGGCGCTGGCGCTGTGCGACGAGGCGATCACCCTGTTCGTCTCCTACGGCGACCGGCGCGGCGAGGACTGGGCACGCTTCCTGCGCTGCACGCTCCTGCCGTACGCCGCCCCCGGCGGCGTGGAGGTCGGCACGGCGGTGGCCCAGGAGGAGCTGGCCCAGCTGTCCCGCGCCGCCCACCCGGCACGCGACGAGAAGCTGGACGACTACGTGGAGGCCTACCAGCTGCTCCTGGAGCGCGGCGTCAACCTGGACGCCGGCTGGCAGGCCTGGCGCCTCGGCATGGTCCCCAGCCGCAACGCCCGCGAGGTGATGGGCGTGACAGCGGGCTCGAAGGCGTAGCCCTCCGGGGGGTCCGGGGCTTTTCCGCCCCGGCGGTGGGCTCAGTCCTGCTTCTTCGCTGAGTTGCCGGCGTTGCCGCCGGAGGCGGTCGCCTTCGTGTCGTCCGCCGCGTCGCCTCCGTCCTCACCGGCCTCGGGTGCGGCGGGGGCCGGGGCCTCGAGGAAGTCGACCCGGTTCATGTGCCGGTTCATGGACTTCATCAGCCCCCACACCGCCAGGGCCATCACCGCGAACACGATGAAGCCGAGGACACCGGGGGTGACCTTGTCCTTGTCGATCTCCTTGGCCAGCGGGACCAGGTGGGTCAGGGCCAGGCTTGCGCTTGCGCTCATGTCAGGCATTGTCCCGGATGCCCGCGAAGAGGTCGTCCTCGGGGAGGGAGGTATCGACGAGCGACTTCGCCAGCTCGTACTCCTCCGTCGGCCAGACCTCCTTCTGGATCTCCAGCGGGACCCGGAACCAGCCGCCGTCGGGGTCGATCTGGGTGGCGTGCGCGATCAGCGCCTTGTCGCGGATCTCGAAGAAGTCGGCGCAGGGGATGTGCGTGGTGAGCGTGCGCTCCTTGCGCTCGAACTCGTCCCAGCGCTTGAGCCAGTCCCCGTACGGCGACTCCAGGCCGCGCTCCAGCATGGCCTTGTGCAGCGCCTCGGTGCGGGGGCGGTTGAAGCCCTGGTTGTAGTACAGCTTCAGCGGCTGGAACGCCGGGCCGTACTCCTCCTCCGGGTACTTGGTGGTGTCGGCCGCACCGTCGAAGGCCACCATCGAGATCTTGTGGGTCATGATGTGGTCGGGGTGCGGGTACCCCCCGTTCTCGTCGTAGGTGGTGATCACCTGGGGACGGAAGGAGCGGATCTTGCGCACCAGCTCGCCGGCCGCCTTGTCGACGTCCTCCAGGGCGAAGCAGCCCTCGGGCAGCGGCGGCAGCGGGTCGCCCTCGGGGAGGCCCGAGTCGACGAAGCCGAGCCACTCCTGCTTGACGCCGAGGATCTCGCGGGCCTCGTCCATCTCCTTCTTGCGTACCTCGTGGATGTGCTCCTCGATGTACGGGTCCCCCTGCAGCTTGGGGTTGAGGATGGAGCCGCGCTCCCCGCCGGTGCAGGTCACGACCAGCACGTCCACCCCCTCGGAAACGTACTTCGCCATGGTGGCCGCGCCCTTGCTGGACTCGTCGTCCGGATGCGCGTGCACGGCCATCAGTCGCAGCTGGTCAGTCAAGACTCAATCCTCAAGTCGCTAGGCGCCCGGTGTGCGGTGGCGCATTCCTCGGTGGGCGCCCTGTGTGCGGGGCGCCTTCGGCGGCTTCTATAGTGACCGAATCGGGGGCGGAATAATTCCGGAGCCCGGCCCCCAAGGAGACGATCATGAGTACGGTGCGTACGCGACTGCCCGAGGGCCGTTACGGCCGCTCCTCGGACGAGCGCGCAGACCGCACGCTCAAGGTCGTCGGCGCCGTGCTCGGGGCTCTTCTGCTGGGCCTGGTCGGCTGGTTCGGCTACCACTACGTGGTCCAGAACGAGATCAGCGCCGAGTTGATCAGTTTCGACGCCGGCGAGGACGCGGTGCGGGTGCATCTGGAGGTCCGCAAGGACGCCGCAGCCACCGGGTACTGCACGGTCCGCTCCCAGGCGGAGAACGGTGCCGAGGTGGGCCGCGCCGACTTCCGCTTCGACGGGGACGCCACCCGCATCGACAAGGTCGTCACGCTGCGCACCACCGCCCCCGGAACCACGGCGGAGCTGCTCGGCTGCCACGCGGACTGATCACTTCCGGGTGTCGCGAGGAATACGCATCCTCTGACCTGCGGCAACCGGACTGCGGAGGCTTATGTCCTCCCCCTTGGGGAAGTGAATTGTTAGGCTCGTGGTTTCGCCCATCCGTGGAGGCACATCCTTCTGGGTAGGGCGATGCTTTGTATCCCAGTACCTACGAGGAGCACCTGTGACCCAGACCAGCGAGAACGTCACCTGGCTGACCCAGGAGGCGTACAACAAGCTCAAGGACGAGCTTGAGTACCTTACTGGTCCCGCGCGGGCGGAGATCGCCGCGAAGATCGCCGCCGCGCGTGAGGAGGGCGACCTGCGTGAGAACGGCGGGTACCACGCGGCCAAGGAGGAGCAGGGCAAGCAGGAGCTCCGTGTGCGCCAGCTCACCCAGCTCCTTGAGAACGCCAAGGTGGGCGAGCCGCCGGCGGCCGACGGCGCGGTGGCGCCCGGCATGGTCGTGACGATCGCCTTCGACGGCGACGAGGACGACACGCTGACCTTCCTGCTCGCCTCGCGTGAGTACGCGAGCGCGGACATCGAGACGTACTCGCCGCAGTCCCCGCTCGGCAGCGGTGTCATCGGCCACAAGGTCGGTGAGGACGCCGAGTACGAGCTCCCGAACGGGAAGAAGGCCACCGTGAAGATCCTCAAGGCCGAGCCGTACACCGGCTGATCCCGCCGCACGGGACCCAGGGCCTGTCGTTTGGATCACCCCGCTCACCGGTGCTGACAAGTCGCCGGCGATTCCCGCAGGCTGATCCAAACGAAAGGCCCTACACGTCAAAGGCCCCCGTCACACCGCGCCGAAGCGCGATGCCGGGGGCCTTGTCGTGTCCTTGGGCCGCCGCTCAGGCCGCCGCGGAGCGGTACTTGCGCACCGCGAGCGTCCGGAACACGGCGATGATCAGCACGGAGTAGATCACCGAGGCCAGCACCGGGTGCTGCATCGGCCAGGCGTCCGAGGGGGACACCCCGGGGTTGCCGAAGAGCTCGCGGCAGGCCTGCACGGTGGCGCTGAACGGGTTCCAGTCGGCGACGTGCCGCAGCCAGGGGGTCATCTGGCTGGAGTCCACGAAGGCGTTGGACACGAAGGTCACCGGGAACAGCCACACCAGCCCTCCGGAGGTGGCCGCCTCCGGCGTGCGGACCGACAGGCCGATCACCGCGCCGATCCAGGTGAAGGCGTACCCCAGCAGGAGCAGCAGCCCGAAGGCGCCGAGCACCTCGCCGAAGCTGGTGTGGGTCCGCCAGCCGACGAGCAACGCCACGATCGCCAGCACCAGCAGCGTGAGCGCCGTCTGCACCAGGTCGGCGAGGGTGCGGCCGGTGAGCACCGCGCCGCGCGCCATGGGCAGCGAGCGGAAGCGGTCGATGAGCCCCTTGTGCATGTCCTCCGCGATGCCCGCACCGGCACCGGCGGTGGCGAAGGTGACGGTCTGGGCGAAGATGCCGGCCATCAGGAACTCGCGGTAGACGGAGGGGTCCGTGCTGCCGGCGATGTTCATGGAGCCGCCGAACACGTAGGAGAACAGCACCACGAACATGATCGGCTGGATCAGCCCGAAGATGACCACCTCGGGGATCCGGACCATGCGGATCAGATTGCGCTTGGCGACGACCAGGGAGTCCCGGAGGGACTGGGTGATCGGATTGCCCGGTGCCGTGACCCGCACGGCATCGGTGACGGCACTCACTTGACGGCCTCCTTCTTGTGACGGTGTCCTCTGGCGTCCTTCGCGGCCTGCTCGCCGTTGCCCTCGTCCTTGACCTCGGCGACGTGTCCGGTCAGGGACAGGAAGACGTCGTCGAGGGTGGGGCGGCGCAGCCCGATGTCGTCGATCTCGATGCCCCGGGCGTCGAGATCGCGGATGATCTCGGCCAGCAGCTTGGCGCCGCCGGTGACCGGGGTGGTGATCTTGCGCATGTGGTCCTCGACCGTGGTGTCGCCCTTGCCGGCGCCGTGCAGGCTGTACTTGTCGAGCAGTTCGGCGGCGGCGGCGATGTTCTCCCGGTCGTGCACCACGACCTCCACGCGCTCCCCGCCCGTGCGGGCCTTGAGCTGGTCGGAGGTGCCCTTGGCGATGACCCGGCCGTGGTCGACCACCGCGATGTCGTGCGCCAGGTGGTCGGCCTCCTCCAGGTACTGCGTGGTCAGCAGCAGGGTGGTGCCGCCCGAGACCAGCTGCTTGATCACGTCCCACAGCTGCTGGCGGTTGCGCGGGTCGAGGCCCGTGGTGGGCTCGTCCATGAACATCACCGGCGGTGAGACCACCAGGGCCGCCGCGAGGTCGAGCCGGCGGCGCATGCCGCCGGAGTAGGTCTTGGCCGGGCGGTCGGCGGCGTCGGCGAGGTTGAACTGCTCCAGCAGTTCGTCCGCGCGGGCGCGGGCCGCCTTGGCCCGCATCTGGTAGAGCTGGCCGACCATCTGCAGGTTCTCGCGGCCGGTCAGATACTCGTCGACCGCGGCGAACTGGCCGGACAGACCGATGGAGCGCCGCACGGCGTCCGGCTGCTTCAGCACATCGATGCCGGCGACGACCGCCTTGCCGCTGTCGGGCCGCAGCAGGGTCGTCAGGCACCGGACGGTGGTGGTCTTGCCCGCACCGTTCGGCCCGAGCAGACCCAGGACCGTGCCCTCGGGGACATCGAGGTCGACGCCGTCCAGTGCTCTGACGTCTCCGAAGGTCTTCACCAGACCCTCGGCATAGATGGCGCCTGGCATATGTGTCTCCACGTCTCGGGGATTCTTCGGAAAGCCTAGGTATGTGCGATTCGCACCGCGCGGGATTTTCGGGCGCGCACCGGCCTGCGAAGCCGGGCGCGACGCGCGGTGGCGACGGTCACACCATAACGCGATGTATCGCGTTTCTCAATCCGCTTGCTCAAACAAGTTCTCGAACGAGTGACGCAATGACGCCGGCGCCGGATCTCCCGCCCTCGGTCGACGACGGCCACCGCCGGTCCACGAGGACCGCCCTCAGCCGAGACGGTCTCCCCCGGCCGGTGAGGGCCGCCCTCAGCCGATGACGGTGTAGCCCGCCTCGCGCAGGGCCTGGTTGACCTCGGTGCAGTGCGCCGGGCCCTTCGTCTCCAGATGCAGCTCGACCTCCGCCTCCGTGAGCCCCAGCCGTGGGTCCGTCCGCACGTGGCTCACATCGAGGACGTTAGCGTCGACCACTGACAACACCCCGAGAAGCGTCGCCAGCGCACCCGGCCGGTCCGTCAGCCGCAGCCGAACGGCCAGGTAGCGGCCCTGCGCGGCCATGCCGTGCCGCAGCACCCGCTCCATCAGCACCGGGTCGACGTTCCCCCCGGACAGCACCGCCACCACCGGCCCCTCGAAGGCACCGGGCCGGCTCAGCAGCGCCGCGACCGGGCTCGCCCCGGCCGGCTCCACGACCAGCTTGGCCCGCTCCAGGCACAGCAGCAGCGCGGTGGACAGCTCGTCCTCGCTCACCGTCAGGATCTCGTCCACCAGCTCGCCGACGATCCCGAACGGCACGTCCCCCGGCCGGCCCACCTTGATTCCGTCGGCCATGGTCGACGGATTGCGCACCGACACCGGACGCCCGGCCGCCAGCGAGGGCGGATAGGCCGCCGCGCCCTCCGCCTGCACCCCCACGATCCGCACGTCCGGCCGCAGCGCCTTCACGGCGACCGCGATCCCCGCGATCAGACCCCCGCCGCCGATCCCGACGACGACGGTGCGCACCTCCGGGCACTGCTCCAGGATCTCCAGGCCCACCGTGCCCTGGCCCGCGATGATGTCGGGGTGGTCGAAGGGATGGATGAACACCGCGCCCGTCTCCCGGGCGTAGTCCGTGGCGGCGGCGAGCGTCTCGTCGACCACCTGTCCGTGCAGGCGTACCTCGGCGCCGTACTCCCGGGTGGCGCTGATCTTCGGCAGCGGCGCGCCCTTCGGCATGAACACCGTGGAACGCACCCCGAGCAGCGAGGACGCCAGCGCCACACCCTGCGCGTGATTTCCGGCGCTGGCCGCCACCACACCGGCCGCGCGCTCCTCGGGCAGCAGCCCGGCGATCCGCACATAGGCGCCGCGCAGCTTGAACGAGCCGGTGCGCTGAAGGTTCTCGCACTTCAGATGCACCGGGGCACCCACCAGCTGGGACAGATGCCTGCTGCCCTCCATCGCGGTCGTCCGCGCCACGCCCGAGAGCATCTTCTGAGCACCTCGCACATCGTCGAGCGTGACGGTCCGCAAGGAGTCAGCCGTGCCGTAGCTCATGACACCAGCATCGCAGTTCACGGGGGCCGGCGACCGGTGCGACCATCTGGCGGACGCGGCTTTGCGCAGCGCCGGTACGCCCCGCCGTCCGGCCGCGTACTCTGTCCCCCAATCAGCAGCCTCCACGAAGTGAGCCCCCGGCCATGCCCACTACACCTGAAATGTCGATGGACATGACGAGCGTCGGTGACAACGGTCTCCTCGAGACCCTCCAGCACGAGGTGGCGTTGTTCGCCCGCCGCGCCGAACAGACCCGGCTCGGCGGGGTCGGGCAGGTGCGCAACTCCATGGACCGCGCCGCCTACCTGCTGCTCAACCGCCTCGACAAAGAGGGCCCGATGGGGGTCAAGGCACTCGCCGCGAGCATGGGCATCGACTCCTCCACGGTCACCCGGCAGGTCGCCCCGCTGGTGGACACCGGCCTGGTCAAGCGCACCTCGCACCCCGAGGACGGCCGTGCGGTCGTCCTTCAGCTGTCCCCGCGCGGGCAGGCCCGCCTGGAGGAGGTGCGCACCTCCCGCCGGCAGCTGATGGCCGAGCTCACCCACGACTGGAGCCCGGAGGAGCGCGAGTCCTTCTGCGCGCTCCTGACCCGCTTCAACGCCGCCCTGTCCGCGCGGATGTCGGCGCAGGGGGTCCCGGCGCCGGAGACCCAGCAGGACTCCTGAGCCGGACCGCACTCCGGGCACGCTCCTGAGCCGGACCGCACTCCGGGCACGCTCCTGAGCCGGACCGCACTCCGGGCACGCGCGCCCCTTCATCCGGGCACGCGCGCCCCTTGACCCCGGGGGGCGCGACTGGCTGATATGAGACCGGGTCCCCACGTGCGGGAGGCGCGGTGCGACACGGGCATGTGTCCCAGGAGGTCCGCCGGGTCCGCGAGTTCGAGGCGTTCGTCGCGGGTGCGGGTGGGCGGCTGCTGCACGCCGCCACGCTGCTCACCGCGGAGGCGCCGGACGACAACCCGCGCGCACGGCGCCTGCTCACCCATGCGCTGGCGCAGACGTACGCCGACTGGGACCGGCTGCGCGGCGAGGACCCCTACGACCGCACCCGCCGCCATCTGGCCACCCGCTTCGCGCACAGCGCCTGGCACCAGCTCGGCGGGCTGCTGCGCTCCCGGACGGACCCGTCGGGCCCGCTGGCCCGGCTCAGCCCGCAGGAACGGCTCGTCCTGGTGCTGCGGCTCTACGAAGGGGTCGCCGAGGAGCAGACGGCGGCGCTGCTCGGGCTGTCCACGGACCGGGTGCGGGCCATCTGCCTGCGCGCGGTCACCGCGGTGCTGCGCCCGCCGCCGGGCCCCGCCCCGGCGGTCGGGGGCGTGAAGGCGGTGTCGTCATGAGCCGGGTCAGCCGTGAGGCGCTGGTGCGGCGGATGCTGGAGGAGCGGTCACCGGCCGCCGTGCCGCCCGAGCTGCACACGGACGCCGTACGGCTCGGGGCGCGCATGCTGCGCCGCCGCACCGTCGCGCGCCGGGTGATGTGGGTGCTGCTGCTCGCGGCGGCCGTGGCCTTCACGGTGTGGGCGGTCACCGTGCAGCCGTGGGTGGAGCCGCCGTCGGAGACGACCCCACCCCTCACCGGCTGGTGAGCTCGCCGCTGGACGTTCTGCCGTAAAGGTTCCGCCGGGTGCTACTTGCCCAGCGCCTGCTGCAGGTCCTCGAGCAGGTCGTCGGCGTTCTCGATGCCCACGGACAGCCGCACCAGGTCGGCGGGCACCTCGAGCGCCGAGCCGGCGGCGGAGGCGTGCGTCATCCGGCCGGGGTGCTCGATCAGCGACTCGACACCGCCCAGGGACTCGCCGAGCGTGAAGACCCGGGCCCGGTTGCAGACCTCGACGGCCGCCTCCTCGCCGCCCTCGACGCGGAAGGAGACCATGCCGCCGAAGGACCGCATCTGCTTGGCGGCGACCTCGTGACCGGGGTGGTCCGGCAGGCCCGGGTACAGCACGCTGGTCACGCGCGGGTGCCGGGTGAGCATGTCGGCGACCCTGGCGGCGTTCTCGCTGTGCCGGTCCATGCGCACCGAGAGGGTCTTGGTGCCGCGCAGCACCAGCCAGGAGTCGAACGGCCCGGCGACCGCGCCCATCGCGTTCTGGTGGAAGGCCAGCTCCTCGCCCAGCTCCGCGTCCGCGGTGATCAGCGCACCGCCGACCACGTCGGAGTGGCCGCCCATGTACTTGGTCAGGGAGTGCACGACGACGTCCGCACCGAGCGACAGCGGCTGCTGCAGGTAGGGCGTGGCGAAGGTGTTGTCGACGACGAGCCGGGCGCCCGCGTCCCGGGCGATCTGGGCGACCGCCGCGATGTCGGTGATGCCGAGCAGCGGGTTGGACGGGGTCTCCACCCACACGATCTTGGTCTTGGGGGTGAGGGCCGCCCGCACGGCGGCCGGGTCGGAGGTGTCGGCCACCGACCACTCCACGCCCCAGCGGGCGACCACCTTCGCGAAGAGTCGGAACGTGCCGCCGTAGGCGTCGTTCGGGATCACCACGTGGTCACCCGGGCTGAGCAGCGTACGCAACAGGCAGTCCTCGGCCGCCAGTCCGGACGCGAACGCAAGGCCGCGGCGGCCGCCCTCCAGGGCGGCGAGGTTCTCCTCCAGCGCGGTACGGGTCGGGTTGGCGCTGCGGCTGTACTCGTAGCCGCCGCGCAGGCCGCCGACGCCGTCCTGCTTGTAGGTGGACACCTGGTAGATCGGCGGGACGACCGCGCCCGTCAGGGGGTCGGCGGTGTTGCCCGCGTGGATCGCGAGCGTCTCGAAGTGCTGACTGATGTGCCTGTCGCTCATGGGGTCCGAGGGTAGTGCGCCGACGGGGCGAGCGCCCGGACCGGCCCGGGGGTGGGGGCCGGAGCGAGGAGGCCGGGCCGGCCGCCGGGCGGCGCGGGTGTCACCGGCGGGCGGCTGCCGTGCTCCCCGCACCGGGCCCGGGGAGCGGGGTTTTCCACAGGTCCGGCACCCAGGTTGGCCAAGTGCGGATGCGGTCTGGTTCGCTTGAGACATGGACATTCTGTGGGTGCTGATCGCGCTGGTCATGCTCGGCTTCGTGCTGCTCCCCGTGCTGCGGCGCCGGCGCGGCGCGGTCGGTCTGGTCACCCCCGACCACCCGGACGCGGCGGACCCCGCGAACTACGGCTTCGTCCGCACCGAGGAGCTGGACATCCGGCTGCCCGGCCCCGACCAGGACCTGCTGGACGTCCTGGAGGTGGTGCAGGGCACGCAGGACTACCGCGCGGCCCAGCAGCTGCTGGCGGGCACGGAGGCGGAGGGAGAGCTGCGCTGGCAGCGCGTGCAGGCCTTCGCCGGCGCCGCCTCGCTGGAGCTCCAGCAGCGTCCCGGCGGGGCGGAGGGGGCGCCGGGCGGGCAGTGGCTGCGCGCCTGGCGGGCCGAGGCGCCCAAGGACGCGGGCGGGGCGGCCGTGCACGCCGAGTTCCTGGTGCAGCAGGCCTGGCGTACGGCGGCGCCCGGGACGGACGAGTTCCGGATCATCATGGAGGAGGCGAAGGCGGCGTGCGGTGAGGCGGCGCTGCTGGCGCCGGGCGATCCCATCCCGTACATCGTCGAGCTCTCGGTGGCCCGCGGACTGGGCTACGAGCACAAGGACTTCGAGCAGCTCTGGCTGAAGATCCTGGACCGCGCGCCGAACCACATGGGCGCCCATCTGGCCGCCCTGCACTACTGGTGCGAGAAGTGGCACGGCTCGAGGGAGCTGGCCTACTCGTTCGCGGAGGCCGCGGCGGCGCGGGCACCGCAGGGTTCGCTGCTGGCGGCGATGCCGCTGTTCGCGGTGTTCGAGCACCTGCCCGAGGTGAATCTGGTCAGCGGCTTCTACCAGAGCGAGGTCGTGACCAAGGCGATCCACGGCGCGCTGCACGCGGTGCACTCGGCCCGCCCCGACGACCCGATGCTGGCGCATGTGCGGCACATGCTGGTCTTCTTCCTGGTGCGCAGTGAGCGCTGGGCCGAGGCGATGAGCCAGCTGATACACATCGACGGCCATGTCGGCGCCCTGCCGTGGACCCTGTCCCCGGACCCGGCCGCCGAGTTCGCGGTGTACCGGGCCCTGGCGGTGGCCGGCTACGAGGCGAACGGCGGCAGCCCGGCGACCCTTCCGCACTGACGGCTCCGGCGTCCTGCCGGCCGGCCCCGGTGACCCGCTCCCGCACGAAGTCCTGGGGCGGTACGGGCCCTGTGCCGGGCTCAGATGACCTACCACGCGGAACCGGGCTCCCCCGCCGCTGAGGCCCTGCGCCTGCTGGGCAGTTGGGCGGCGGGCGAACCCCGCAGGGACGCGGACGCTATCCCTTGAGCGCCTCGACGAAGGGCGCCCAGGCGCGGGCAGAGAGCGTCAGCACGGGCCCGTCGGCGAGTTTGGAGTCCCGGACGGGGACGAGCCCGGGGACTCCGTCGGCGACCTCGAGGCAGTTGCCCCCGCTTCCGTTGCTGTAGCTCGACTTGCGCCAGAGGGCGGCACCGGGAAAGTCGCTCGCGACTTCGACACAATCCCCGCCGTCACCGTTGCTGTAGCTGCTCTTGCTCCAGAGCGCTTCACTCAGGTCGATCCGGTTGCTCGCCATGTCGGTAATCCTCTGCCGCAGCCTTGATCCTGGCCAGGGACGCCTCAGGTGACAGCGCGACGGCCCTGAGCCGATAGTACGACTTGCGGTACTCTTCGACGAGAGCCGGATCGTCGATGGTCACACCACTGTGCAGCGATTCGGTGTAGACCAGCGGTGGAGCATCCGCAAACGTCAGAAGCATTGCGGTACCGACCATGAAGGGATGCGGGCCGGACGTCCGCAAGAGGATCTGCGGAACGATGCGGCGACGCTCTGTCAGCTCCACGACCCGATCGAGCTGTTCGGCCATCTGACGGCCGGCCAGGATCGGGTCCACCAGCAGTGACTCGTGCAGGATCACCCAGTACGAGGGCGTGTGGTGATCCTCCTCGAAGATGGCGGCGCGGGCGATCCGGGCACTCACCTTCGGTTCCACCTCGTCGTCCAGGGCGAGCGGATGAGTCGCCTGGACGACAGCCCGCGCATACGCAGCCGTCTGGAGCAGCCCCGGAAAGAGGCTGGGACACCACTCCTCGATGGACTTGGCGCGCCTCTCCATTTCCAGTACATGCTCGAAGTAGCTGGCGTGCCCGGCCCGCCGCGCCCTCCGCACATGCTCACAGTGCCGTTCGAAGAACCCGTCCGTCCCCAGCACGCGGTCCACATGCCGGGCCAGATCCAGCGGCATGCGCCGCTCCCCGCGTTCGATGTCGCTGAGGTGCGACTTGCCGTAGAAGCTGCCCTCGACGAGCGCCTCCAGGGAGAGCCCGGCCCGCTCGCGACAGAGTGGAGGTCACCGACCCGGACCCCCGTTCGCTGCCCGTCCTCAGGGCAGCCACCGCCACGGACGAGTCCGGCCGCGGGCTGGCCCTGGTCTGAAGTCACATCCGATTTGCACCAAGCATCTCGCCGGATTCGATGTCCACCGAGACGTGACGCCCGGTGTTGAGATCCACGTAGTGCCGGGCAGGCGTCCCGCGATACGTTCCCGCGATTTGAACGTTTCCTGGATCCTTAACGAAGCCTTCCAAGGCGTTCACGAATGCTTGCTTGCTCGCTTTGCTCTCCTTCGCAGTGACCCCGAAGTCGGCAGCATGTTTGAAATGATGAGGCACCCTGTTCGAATCGATCCATACGGATCCGCACCCAGGACCTGAGTTATGAACCAGGACCGGAGTCTGCCCCGCCAGCACATAGTACGTGTGCTACGCGGCACCCCTCTACCTGCTTCTTCGCAGGTCAGCGCGTGATTTGCGTTCCGCTGGCGTCCGTGGATGTGCGGGGAAATCCGTGGGTGTTGCCGTCGCTACTGCCGTCAACGGCTCGGGGCATACGATTGCGCTGCCGCTGCCTGGTGTCGCTGCAGCGGGACTCTACTGCCATGCGCCGGGTTCGGCACGGACGAGAGCGCGGACGGTCTGCTCGTAGAGCTCGTGGCCGCTCTGGGCGCAGTGTCCGGCGATCCAGCGGGTCAGCTCGTCCGAGGTGTGCAGCGTGCCTGACGTGGCGCCGCAGTTGCGCTCTTCGCCGGTGACGCAGACCGCCTCGAACGTTGGCAGCGCCAGGGGGTCGGGGACGGTGGTCACGTGGTACTCGCGGAAGCGGTAGCGGCCCCGAGAGGCGTTGCGTGCTCGTGCGCCGGCGTTCGGAGAGTCAGGCATCCTCGGCCGCCTCTTCCTGATCCGGGATGCGCTGTCCGCGCGAGTCCGCGACCCTGAGCGCGTCCGCCAGTGCTTCTGCCAACCGGCAGGCCAGCCAGCGGTATTCGCTCGCTGACAGGGCTTTCGCGCCGGGTGCCGTGGCGTCGCGGGCGTACTCCAACAGTTCCTGGCCCATGCTGAGCTGTACCGTCTCAATGCTGTCGGCGAGGGTGGAGAGGTAACCCCGGCCGTCGCTGCTCAGGTAGCAGGGCTTCACCTCCGGGCTGGTCCACGGCAGTAAGCGGGGACCTCCCCGACCCGACGCGGCGTCGTACAGCTCTCTGCGACGCATGCGGTCGGCATCGCTCCTGGGCTGGCTCAACTGGGCACCCCCGGCCTGGGTCACTGACGATGGACACACTGACCGTAGGCACTGACCGATCGTCACCCCAGGCGGCAGCCATGACAGTTCGCGACTCTTGGTTCACGAACTCCTCGGCCTCCGCTGGGAAGACCTCGACGTCGACCGGGGCACGGCTGCCGTCCGCCGCACCTTGCAGCGCACGAGCACAGGCGGACTCACCACGTTGCCCACCAAGACCCGAGCCTCCGAGCGCCGCATCGCCCTCCCCGCCCGCTGCTGCCTCCAGTCGCTGAAGCACCACCACGAACAGCAGCAGCGCGAGCGTGAGGCCGCAGGCACCACGTGGCAGCACAACGGGCACGTGTTCACCACTCCCCAGGGCCGACCGATCGACCCGACCAACCTCACCCGCACCTTCACCACGCTCCTCCGCAAGGCTGGCCTCCGCCGCATCCGCTTTCACGACCTCCGCCATTCGACCGCCACACTGCTCCTGGAGCAGGGCGTGGAACTCGTCGTGATCAAGGAACTCCTCGGCCACGCCCACATCGGCGTCACAGCCACCGTCTATGCCCACGTCCGGCTCCGCCTCCAGCGCGACGCCATCGATATCCTCGGCACCGCGCTCGGTAGCCCGGAGACCACCGTGACGGCACGCTCCGACGGCGACGAACCGCCACCCTGCAACGCGCTTGTCCGCTGACGTTGCCGTCAACTACTGCCGTCAAGACGGCGAGAGGCCCCGCCAGAGTCGGCTCTGGCGGGGCCTCTCAGCGTCGAGTCAATTCACGACAACAATTCGCGACGAGACTCCGAATAGGAGTCCGCGTTCTCCGGGAGAAGCTCCGACATCTTGCCGAAGAACGCCGATCCCGCACCCCTCAGCGCCGCCAAGAAATCAGACGTTGAAACGCTCACCCTCTTCACGTCGTTGCCCGATTTTACCGAAACGAGAACCTGAGACCCTTGCTGTCGGAAAGAGAGCTCAATCGGCTGATCCGGGAAATAAGTCGACGCGTACCCTGCGGCCGAGAGTTGCGGGACCATGCTGGCCACGTATGCCCACAGCTGGTCAACGTAATCCCATTCACTGATCCCGATAATCTCAACTCCGTGGATGGCGATTCGCACCGCACCCTCGACGTAGTCGGCATCAGCTGGGCGGGCGGTGCAGGCATCAACCTGCACGAACTTGCCGCCCGAATCCCTCAGGTACGTCTCGATCTCGATCACGCCGCGATTCCTCATGTCAGGGAGCAACAGGGTAGAACTGGCCGACTCGGCCTTTATTCATGCCGAGAACGTAGTCTACTCCGTTGACGTTTCCCTGAATCTGATACATACCCCTGCTTCCTCGCTGAACGAGCGTATCCCTGTTCTGGCGCATGACCTGCCCGATTGCGTCCTGGACATCAGCAACGCTCATCTTGGGGTCGAAGAAGGACTGCTGAGCCTTTACCGAGCCATCCCACATTTTCGGATGATGACGAGTGAGGATGTGCTCCATTCCCTTCTTGTCCAGAAGGAAGGTCTGGTTCCCGAACTGGAAGCGTCGGCTGCTCCAACCCCGGAGGGCCGGAATGCACCCTCCGCTGTTGTGAACCAGGACTGGCGTCTCCCCCGCCAGCACATAGTACGTGTGCTACGCGACCCCGCTCTACCTGCGTATTCGCAGATCAGCGGCGGTTTCGGGCTCCCTTGGTGTCCGTGGTTGTGCGGGGGAATCCGTGGGTGTTGCCGTCGCTACTGCCGTCAGGGGCGCGGGGCGCACGGTGGTGCTGCCGCTGGCGCGGTGTCAGCGCAGGGGAACTTTACTGCCACGCTCCGGGCTCGGCACGGAGTATGGCTCGGACGGTCTGCTCGTAGTCCTGGTGGCCGGTGGCGGCGCAGTGTCCGGCGATCCAGCGGATCAGCTCGTCCGGTGTGTGCAGGGTGCCGGATGTGGCGCCGCAGTTGCGTTCCTCGCCTGTGACGCAGAGCGCCGTGAAGGCCGGCAGAGCCAGGGAGTCGGGGACGGTGGTCACGTGGTACTCGCGGAATCGGTAGCGCCCTCGCGCACCATCACGGGACTGCGCGTCGGTGTTCATGGAGTCAGGCATCCGCGGTCACCTCTTCCGGGTCGGGGAGGCGTTGACCTCGCGAGTCGGCCACCCTGAGCGCGTCGGAGAGGGCTTCGGTCAGCCGGCGGGCCAGCCAGCGGTATTCGGTCGCCGACAAGACCTTCGCGTCAGGGGCCACGGCGTCGCGGGCGTACTCCAACAGGTCCTCGCCCATGCCCAGCTGTATGGCTTCGATGTTGTCGGCGAGGTTGGCGAGGTAGCCCTGGCCGTCGGTGCTCAGAGGCTGTTGTCGTTCCGATCTTGAGGGATGCGTTTCGAACGGGAGTCTCGATCGGGTGGTCACGGACCGCTGGGC